>DASUCX010000185.1:0-4892 GCA_036275855.1 Rhabdochlamydiaceae bacterium | reverse complement strand
GAGGAACGTCGAAGTTCAGCGACAAGGCCTATTATAACCCCTATAGAAACAAGGGCTAACAACCCAGAAGGAAGAAATTTCATGGTGGTCATGAAGCGGTAGCTGAAAAAGGCATCTAAAATGAGGGTCAATACCAAGGTGAAAAAAACGGCTTTTTTAAAGTATTTTTTTGAAAACATTCCACCGGAAGAAATGAGCAGCAGAAGGCCTGAAATGCCTCCCATGACGAGCGACGCCTCGCTCCCCGCTTTTAGGTAGCCAATTATCCCACCCGCGAAGATCAAAACTCCATACAAAGCGACAATGTAAGGTATCATTTGAAAGCTACTATAAATTGACTTTGGGGTGGAAAACAAGTAAAATGTGACCGCATGTTCGGCTTTGCAAAAAAGATTTACAACTGGGCAAGCCGCAAGGCAAATTCACGCTTTGCGCCCCTTTGGCTTGGGGTTATCTTCTTTCTAGAACTGATTTTTATCCTCCCTATGGACGCCATTTTGCTTCTTTTTTGCTTGGAAAATCCCCGGAAGCGGTATTGGTATGCCTTAGTTGCAGGTATGGCTTCCATTGCCAGCGCCTTTGTTGGATATTATGTCGGTCTCGCAGCATGGGACTTCGTCAGCCCCTATGTTTTAGACCATCTGATTACCACCTCCTTTTTTGAACGTATCCATGGCCATTATCTAGACTACCAACATTGGGCTGTCTTCTTTGGTTCATTTTTACCGGTCCCTTTTAAGGCGGTGACATTGACGGCAGGGGTTTGCGAACTAGCCGTGATCCCTTTTATCATTGCAGTGGGCCTGGCCCGGTTTGCCCGGTTTTTCCTGATCGCCAAAGTGGTTCAACGGTGGGGCGTCCAAATCAAGGATTTTGTGGATAAACACTTCCACCGCTTTGTCTATGCTGTTGGAGCTAAGATCGCCCTCGCCCTAGGCTTCCTTTGGGCGCTCAGTTAAGACCTCTTTCGAAACTTAGGTTCTGTCGATTTTTTGGTTCTTTTGGCCGATTTTCAACTTTTTTTACAGGGGTCATATCAGCTTTCGTATATGACCCCTGTAAAAAAAGTTGAAAATCGGCCAAAATAATCCGAAAAATCGACGAACCCTAAATTTCGAAAGAGGTCTAATGCTCATTCTCAAGCCTGATCAAATTGCCCTGGCGGCAGAGATTCTGAAGAGAGGGGAGCTCGTCGCATTCCCTACGGAAACAGTCTATGGTCTAGGAGCTCCCATTTTTAACCCCGAGGCGATTCGTCAAATCTACATCGCCAAAGGACGCCCGTCTGATAATCCGCTTATTGCCCATATTTCCTCTCTAGATCAAATCACACAAATCGCTCGGGAGATCCCCCTGGAATTTACCTTGCTCGCCAACGCCTTTTTCCCAGGCCCTTTAACAATTGTTCTAAAAAAACACCCTTCGGTTCCTAACATTGTTTCCGGAGGCCTAGACACCATTGCCGTCCGCATGCCAGCCCATCCAGTGGCGCTGGATCTGATCAAATCGGTAGGGGAGCCCATCGTAGCTCCTTCTGCGAACCTTTCGGGCAAACCCAGCAGTACCACGGCTGACCACGTTGTGAATGATTTTCAGGGTAAAATCGGAGCAGTCATAGATGGAGGGCCTACCGAGTATGGCATCGAATCGACCGTGATTAGCTTGATAGGCGAGCCGTGCTTGCTTAGGTTGGGAGCTGTCTCCCAAACAGAGATTGAAAGCCTCTTAAAAAAGCCGCTCGGTCAAGCAACGGATCAAAGCAAGCTCTTATCGCCCGGGACCCGTTACCGCCATTATGCGCCAAAAGCCTCCTTAAGGCTTTTTGCGCGCCAACACGAGATGGAGACATATCTTCACACCTATCCGAACGTGCAACGTTGGATCAATCCTGACTTCACCACCTTGAATCTTTATACCAAACTACGCCAAGCAGATGACGAAGACGTCGAAGAAATCGTCATCTTTTGCACTCCTGAAATACAACAGAACCCAGTTCTCATGGATCGTCTTCTTAAAGCATCGTTGACACATTAATCTTCTTGGACTAAGTTCCAAAATAAAAAGGGTCCCCTTTTCTTAGGGGTCTAGGAGGCTATTTGGAAAAAAGAACAAGAAAGAAATTAATGAAAAAAGTCGGCGCCTTTCTTGGCGTCATCGTGGTTGTTTTTCTCCTCTATCGGAGTATTAACCTATCTTTAGATCGACATGCAAATAACGGAGATTGTAGTTGTGGTAAAAAACAACCCATTGAAGCCGAGGCTGAAACCATGGCTCCCAAAGAGGGGATGCCCCAGCAAGCTGCGACGACCCCTCCAGGCGACACCCAAAACCCCACGATGGATAATGGGTCTACCCAAGAGCCTTCGAGTCCCGATGAGTTAAAGGACGAAGAAGGGTATTAACTTCTTGCAAATCAATGAGTCAAGCATTTGTCGGTATAACTGCTTGATAATCTGATGGTTAGTTTTATTTCTTGATTGCGCATTATCAACCTCATCCATAACTCATTTGTATTAAATATATTATATAACTATATAATAAAATATTTACTTTATTATTAAAATAGTATACAATTAATGCAATAAAACAAATAATAAAAGGAGTTTTTATGTCAGGCATTATAAATACTATACTTTCAGGGATTAAATCTTTTTGGAGAAAGCCTACCCCAGTCTTACACCCCGTCCCACCCGTTGCATCCCTCATGGATCTGAGCATTACGGCTCTTGCAAAAAGATACGAAATTATCGGACAACCAGGTCAACCTGCCCCTTCTCTCCGGGAGTGGGAAAGCGTCACATGGTTTATCAATGAGACGAGTCCTGTTGCTCAAAAGATAAAAGAGATTGAGAATGGTATCTTACAAACCAAGCCAGAGGGAGTAACCCCCGAAAGCTTTTTGCAAGCGAATGTTATAACGATGTTCAAGGCTTTGAAAGAGGCCTATCCTGTTCCCCTCACTGACCTTGCCAAAATTTCTGCCTGGGAAGACGATGCCCTTCAAAAGATTTACGCCTATTTAGTAGAAAAAAATCCTGAACAGTTTCCTCGATTAAATAACGTAAATGAGATCAAGAGGTTCCTTGATGATCCAAAAAACCTTCCTGCCATCCAAAGCGTTGAATACATTAGCGTTGAAGGAATAAAGGTGGTTCCATCTCAACTTTTAAAATTCTCTAACCTAAGTTCTCTTATATTAAAGAAAGGTGAAATCTCATTCATTCCGGAGTGGATAGGAAACTTGAAAAATTTAACATGTCTTGACTTCAATAAAAATCGGATCCAGAAGATTCCTGATTCGTTAGGTAACCTTACAAATTTACAACTTTTAAGCTTAGATCATAACCAGATTGATGCAATTCCAGACTGCTTAGGTAGATTAACCGAATTAGTTATGTTGTGTTTATCCGATAATCAAATTCGGACGATTCCAACGACGTTGAGTAAACTGACTAAATTATTCCAGTTATATCTAAGCAACAACCAGATTAAGGAGTTTCCAGCATGGATTTCCTCATTGCCAAGATTCTCATCAAAGTCATATGGTGCATGGCTTAGGCTTAGCCATAACAAAATTCGGGAGATTCCTACGACTATTCCCATGAGCCCGCATGCCCGGATTTTTCTTGATTATAACGAAATCATTACAAGATGCGATGGAGGGGCAACCGAGAACATCGATCTCTATAAAAATCCCGTAATCGAGTATGTGTCTATATTTGGTAAGAGTTTCCCGGTAGTGATATATCCAGATGAAGAAGAACCACAGGATTAAACTAATTTTAATGTCATAATCAACGCAGTGTCTACAACTTCATAAACGCTACCTAAAAAAGCCGTGCACCGTTAGGGACGGGCTTGCCTGGGTCATACCCAAGAGCCTTCGAGTCCCGATGAGTTAAGGGACGAAGAAGGGTATTAAGAGACTGTTAACAGTCTCTAACTTCTTGCAAATCAATGGGTCAAGCATTTGTTGGTGTTTAACTGCTTGATAATCTGATGGTTAGTTTTATTTCTTGATTGCGCATTATCAACCTCATCCATAAGTCCTTTGTATTAAATATATTATATAACTATATAATAAAATATTTACTTTATTATTAAAATAATATATAATTACTATTATAAATAACAACAAAAGGCGGTTTTTTTTATGTCAGGCATTATAAATACTGTACTTTCAGGAATTAAATCTTTTTGGAGAAAGCCTACCCCAGTCTTACACCCCGTCCCACCTGTTGCATCCCTCATGGATCTGAGCATTACGGCTCTTGCAAAAAGATACGAAATTATCGGACAACCAGGTCAACCTGCCCCTTCTCTCCGGGAGTGGGAAAGTGTCACATGGTTTATCAGTGAGACGAGCTCTGTTGCTCAAAAGATAAAAGAGATTGAGAATGCTGTTTTAAAGGACAAGCCAGATGGAGTAACTCCCGAACGCTTTTTGCAAGCTAATGTTACAAGGATGTTCAAGGCTTTGAAAGAGGCCTATCCTGTTCCCCTCACTGACCTTGCCAACGTCCAGGTCTGGGAAGATGATGCCCTTGAAAAGATTTATGATTTTTTAGTAGAAAAACATCCTGAAAAGTTTCCTCGATTTAATAGTGTCAGCGAGATCAAGAGATTCCTTGATGATCCAAGCAATCGCCCGGCTATTGAAAGCGTTATGTTCATTTTTGTGGCGCATGAAGGATTAAAAGTGATTCCACCTCAACTTTTAAAATTCACTAACCTACGTGTTCTTACATTAATGGATGGTGAAATCTCAGTCATTCCCGAGTGGATAGGAAACTTGAAAAATTTGATGTCTCTTGACCTCGTTGGCAACCGCATTAAGAAGATTCCTGATTCGTTAGGCAACCTTACAAATTTATGCAGTTTAGACTTAAGAA
>DASUCX010000184.1:0-10752 GCA_036275855.1 Rhabdochlamydiaceae bacterium | reverse complement strand
AATGCTATGACAGACGCGTACAACATCGTCATAATCTTGAGAAGCTGTGCATATGCCATCTTTGTCTTCCCAATTTCTCATAAACAGGCCGATGACTTCATAGCCTTGTTGTTTGAGCAGGAGGGCAGAGACGGAGGAATCGACTCCTCCGGACATGCCAATGACAACTTTTTTCTTCTTTTTCATGCCGATATTTTACCTGAAATGGGCAGATTCTGCTAGGATAGAAGGAATAAATATGAAAAAAATTATTATTAAAACTGTTTTGTTTGTGGCTTGTTTTATCGGGCTTTACTATTTTTGCGAGGCTCAGACCAAAGGTTTTAGACTGCAAGAAATCCTGAGCGATATCCCGAATAATCCGGCGTGGGAGGTCGATCCTTTGCCGGCAGAGCAGCACAAAGAAGTCGTCCGGAAACTCGATCAACAATTTCGGTATTTGGGATCGGGGTGTCAATCGCATGCCTTTGTGGGAGAAGATGGAAAGACGGTCCTGAAATTTTTCCGGCATAATGATGTGAGCTTGATGAAAATTTTAAACCGCTTTTCAGTTGAAAATTGGCTTTGGATTTTCACCAAGAAATACGATCCTGCAGGAGTTTTTGATAGCTGTAAACTTGCGTACGTTGATTTACAGGATCAAACGGCGATTGCTTATCTGCATTTCAATAAGACGAGAGGTTTGTTCAAACCGGTCGAGTTAGTCGATCATAGCGGGGTTTCTCACGTCGTAGAGCTCGATCAAACGGAATTCATGGTGCAAGAGTATTGCGAACTTGCGACGCATCGAATTGCGGCAAAGATGAAAGAGGGCGATGTCGAGGGAGCCAAGGCAACCATTCAAGCGCTCTTTGCGGCCATTGAAGATTGGAGCCGACAAGGAATTCATATCGAAAATCCCGCATTGAAACGAAATATTGGATTCTGCAAAGACAAGGTGATTATGTTTGATGTCGGATCGCTTCGAAAGGAGACTTCAGAGATGACACTTGAGCAAATTCAGCGGGAAGTCAAACACGTCACGCGGGCGTTAGGCAGGTGGATCAATAAAAAGTATCCAGAGCTAGCGTCTTGCTTCCAAGAGGAACTTAAGAAGGACCTTTAGACTCGGCAGCTGCTAAATTAGGTTTTGCCTCGGGGGCTGCAGTCTCTTGCTCGATAAAGACAATCTTATTGTCTTCAAGGGTTGCAAGATAAGCGCAGGCCTTATCCGGACTAAGCAGCAACCTTTCTGCCAGTGGGTCTTCGAGGTAAGTCTCGATCACGCGGCGGATTGGCCGTGCACCCATGGTAGGGTCGTATCCTTTATCGGCCAAGAAGTCTTTCGCTTTTTGGTCGAGATTGAGGAGGATGTGCTTGCGGGCAAGACGTGCTTTGACTTTTGAGACCTCGAGATCGATGATCTGCGGCAAATGGTGGACGCGATCGAGCGGTCTGAAAATGACAATGCCGTCGAGACGGTTGAGGAACTCTGGCTTGAAGTGTTTCTTGACAGAGCCTTCGATCGCTTCTTGCATTTTTTTGTAATCCAAGATGGTTTCTTGTGCAGCAAACCCGACTTCCGTTTGACGGCGGATTAAATCAGCGCCGAGGTTTGAAGTCATGATAATGATGGTATTGCGGAAGTCGATCTTGCGTCCGAACGAATCTGTGAGCCGCCCTTCTTCCAGTACTTGGAGCAGAAGGTTCATGACATCTGGATGAGCTTTTTCGATCTCATCGAAGAGCACGACGCAATAAGGCCGTTGACGGACTTGCTCGGTGAGCTGTCCTCCTTCTTCATAACCGACATATCCCGGAGGCGATCCTGTCATCCGGCTGACAGCGAACTTCTCCATATACTCAGACATGTCGACTTGGATCAGCGCATCTTCGCCGCCGAACAGGTTGATGGCGAGCTGTTTTGCGAGGAGTGTTTTACCAACGCCAGTGGGTCCTAAGAAGAGGAAAGCTCCAATCGGACGGTTCGGATCTTTGATATCGGCACGGCTGCGTCGGATCGCTTTGCAGACGGTGCTGACTGCATCGTCTTGACCAATGATTGACTTTTTAAGAATCTCTTCCATTTTAAGGACTTTCTCGGTCTCGCCTTCGGTCAAACGGGTAAGCGGGATGCCGGTCTGTTTAGAAATGATCGCGGCAATCTCTTCTTCGTCGACAATGACTTGATGTTCTTCTTTCGAACTTTCCCATTGCGAGATCATCGTTTGGAGTTGCTCCCGGAGCGTTTTTTCATTATCACGGAGCTTAGCTGCCTTTTCATATTCTTGCTCGGAGATCGCCTCTTCTTTGGCCAGTCTAACTTCTTCAATTTCTGTCTCGAATTTGGAAAGATTTTGAGGCTCATGCATCGAGGCAATGCGGGCTTTGGCGCCAGCTTCGTCCATGAGGTCGATCGCTTTGTCCGGCAGGAATCTTCCTGCAATGTACCGGTCGGAGAGCTTGACGGCATTTTCGATCGCTGCATCGGTATATTTGCAATGGTGATGCTCTTCGTATTTCCCTTGTAGGCCATGGAGGATCTGGATGCTGTCTTCAATCGAAGGAGGAGCAACCAAGATCTTTTGGAAGCGGCGCTCTAAAGCAGCGTCTTTTTCGATTTTTTTTCGGTATTCATCAATGGTTGTCGCACCGATACACTGGATCTCCCCGCGAGAAAGGGCTGGTTTCAAGATGTTCGAAGCGTCAATCGCGCCTTCGGCAGCTCCGGCGCCGACGATCGTGTGGAGCTCGTCAATGAAGAGGAGAATGTTGCCGTTCTTTTTGATCTCGTCCATGACAGCTTTGATCCGCTCTTCGAACTGGCCACGGTATTTTGTTCCGGCAATCATCAGAGTTAAATCAAGGGAAATCAGTTTTTTCTTCGCTAAATTGTCCGGGACTTCTCCACGGACAATCGCTTGAGCAAGACCTTCCACGATGGCGGTTTTTCCAACGCCGGCTTCCCCGATTAAGACCGGGTTGTTTTTCCGTCTTCTGCAGAGGATGAGAATGAGTCGTTCGACTTCTTCTTTGCGGCCGATCACTGGATCGAGCTTACCTTCGCGATAGAGCTCTGTCAGGTCATGGCCATAGGCTTTGAGAGCTGGCATTTTGTCGGGGATCTGAGAGCTTTTGTCTTGAGGTTTTTGAGGTGTTCCTCCAGGAGGTGGAGGAGTCTGGCTGCCGCCTCCCATGCCCATCGGCGGGAGTTGGAGATTGAATGTTTCGAGTTCTTTTAAGATTTCGCGTCGGATATCTTTCAAACTGACATTGAGATTTTCAAGGACTTGAGCTGCAACGCCATCGGTTTGTCTTAAGAGTGCGAGGAGAAGATGTTCAGTGCCGACATAGTTATGGTTGAGGCTGGCGGCTTCTTCATTGGAAAATTCGAAGACTTTTTTCACTTTGGCCGTCAGGGCCGGGTCACCATAGACTTGGATCTCAGGTCCGAAGCCGACAAGTCGTTCGACTTCTTGGCGGACCGTCTCATAGTCGAGATTGAAATTGCGCAGGACATTGACGGCGATCCCTTGGCCGAGTTTGAGCAGTCCTAATAAGACGTGTTCTGTCCCTAAGTAGTTGTGGTTCATGCGCTGAGCCTCTTTCTTGGCCAGCTTGATGACTTGTTTTGCGCGGTTGGTAAACTTGTCGAACATAACTACCTATGGTGTTAGGGGACGCCTAGTATTAGGGGACGCGCGCCCGCTGTTGATTGTAGGTGCTTTGTCCTTTTATTTGCAAATTTGTGGGATGAATATCAAGTAAAATCTTTAAATGAAGGTACTAAAGATGAGAAATTGCGTTTCGATGACAGCGTTTTTTACCGGTGCACGAAGGAAATTTTTGCGAAAAAATCGTTGATTTTTTCGAGAAGAGGGGGAATTGGTTTTGCTGGAGCGATCCATCGATAGGCGAGAGTGGCAACAGTGCTAATCAACTCACCGATACAAATAGCAGGAATTGCAACGAAAATGATAATAATGGCGATACTTTTGATTTCATCAAACGGCGTGATGGAAAAGGTTTGATGAGCGTTAGAATTGCCAGTATGAAAAGCTTTAGAAATCGCCATAGCCCCTCTTTTGTTCTGCGAGTAAGTGTATCAAAAAAAGCATTTTATAGATATAATTAAAAAAATGATTAAGCTTGGTTTTTTAATAAAAAACTCAATAATTGGTGAGAATCAAGCTGTGTTGATGAAACCTCTAATGCTTTGTAAAAACAATCTTTATATCAGCTCAAAAGTAAAAAATTTAATTTACAGACCATTCCTTCCCAATAAAAAGCACTCGCTGTAGAATGGCTTAGATGTCTTGGAACATTCTAGAAACAAAAGCAGCCTCTGCGGAAGAAAACATGCAGCTGGATGCCAAATTATTGGAAAATTTAGAAGGGCAAGAGCGACCCATTCTCCACCTATACGAATGGGAGAGGGAGAGCGCGACGTTCGGGTATTTTGTCAGGCCCGAGGATCTTTTAAACCTTTCGGAAGCGAGAAATCGGGGATTGGATTTGGCTAGGAGGCCGACGGGCGGGGGAGTGGTCTTCCACTTGTGGGATCTGGCGTTTTCAGTGGTTGTTCCTGCAAAATCAAAGTTGTTTTCATCTAACACGCTGGATAACTATAATTTAGTGAACCGGGTTGTCAAAGAGGTTGTCAAAGCGTTCAGTGGCGTTTTGGAAGAGGTTGAACTCACGCCAGATGACGCGCCGTTTCGAAACCAGACGTGCACCCATTTTTGCATGGCGCGGCCGACCAAATACGATGTGATGCTGCAGGGAAAGAAAATTGCTGGAGCGGCCCAGCGGAAGACCAAAGACGGGTTTTTACATCAGGGAACGATTGCCCTCCTTCGCCCTGATCCGGAATTATTAGGAGCTGTGCTTCCCTCGGAAGCTGTCAGAGAGGCAATGATGAAGACAACGTTTCCTCTTTTGAAAGAGGCAAGAGAGTTGCAAGAGGGACGCAGAGAGCTGTGCGAACACTTAAAGAGACAATTTAGTAAATTATGAAATCAGCGATCAGTCCGAAAAGAGATGAAAATTATCCTGAGTGGTACCAAGAGGTGATGAAGGCGGCCGACCTTGCCGAGCATTCAGCGGTCCGTGGCTGCATGGTGATCAAACCGTGGGGATATTCGATCTGGGAAAATATGCAAAAAACTCTCGATCAGAAGTTTAAAGCAACTGGCCATCAAAATGCCTATTTCCCATTGTTTATTCCTCTGAGCTATCTGCAAAAAGAAGCCGAGCATGTGGAAGGCTTTGCTAAAGAATGCGCCGTTGTGACGCATCACCGATTAGAAACAAAAGACGGCAAGCTTGTTCCTGCCGGCCCCTTGGAAGAGCCGCTCATCGTCCGTCCGACATCTGAGACCATCATCGGTGAATCGTTTTCGAAATGGATTACCTCGTACCGCGATCTGCCGCTGCTCATTAATCAGTGGTGCAACGTCGTCCGCTGGGAGATGAGAACGCGCCTTTTTTTAAGAACGACAGAATTTTTATGGCAGGAAGGGCATACGGCTCATGCTACCGCCGAAGAGGCGCTCGAAGAGACGATGAGAATGCTCAACGTCTACGAAGAATTTGCCCGAAAAACACTCGCGATTCCCGTCATTCGCGGAGAAAAAACGCCGACTGAGAGATTTCCCGGGGCAGTTTCGACCTACTGTATAGAAGCAATGATGCAAGACAGAAAAGCTCTGCAGATGGGAACATCCCACTTCTTGGGGCAGAATTTCGCCAAATCTTCCGACATCAAGTTTCAAGATCAAAACGGCGAAATGGCCTATGCGTGGACGACATCATGGGGGGTGACGACCCGTATGATCGGTGCTCTTATCATGACACATAGCGACGATGATGGACTGGTGCTTCCTCCGAAAATTGCGTCTGCTCATATCGTCATTATCCCGATTATCCACAAAGAAGAGACCCGCGCTGAAGTGCTCGGCTGCTGCCATAGCTTGGCAGGGGAGCTGCGGCACGTGCTTTTCGATGGAAAACCGCTGACAGTGATCGTCGATGAGCGGGATCTCCGCAGCGGGGAAAAAACGTGGAATTGGATCAAGAAGGGAGTGCCCGTCAGGATCGAGGTCGGTCCAAGGGACATCGAGAGCGGTTCATTCCCTGTTGCCCGCCGCGATAAACCTCATAAGGAGACGACGCCTCTATCTCGAGGACATTTGGTCGCTAAAATTGCCGATGTTTTGGAAGATATCCAAAACAGCCTCTATCAAAAAGCACTAACATATCGCAACTCGCATATCAAAAAAATCGACCGGAAGGAAGATTTTTATGCTTACTTTACTCCTATAAGCAAAGACCAGCCGGAGATCCATGGCGGATTTGCCTCTGCGCATTGGTGCGGAGATCCTGCCATGGAAGAGCAGCTTAAAAACGACTTAAGCGTCACTGTTCGCTGTATTCCGATTGATGGCGAAGTCGAAGAGGGCACTTGCCCTTTCACAGGCAAAAAAAGTGCACAACGTGTAATCTATGCAAAATCTTATTGAAGGCTCTTTATTATGATGAATTTCCTGCGCAAGCATCAGAAGAAAACGTTAATCATCGTCACGGTGATGATCATTGCCTCATTTACCTTTTTCGGCACCTCTGCAACATTGGGTAGTCGGGATATCTCAGATAAAAAAGTGGCAGATGGCCTCGACGGCTCTCCGATAATGGAAAGGGAGCTGGAGGCGATGATCCGGTTTTTGACCATGGGGTCTCATGAGATGCTCAAAAACGATCTGATGTCGACAGGTCTAACGACGATTTTAGCAGAACGTTACTTCGATGAATTAAAGGGGGACTTCGAAGAAAAGCTTGATAAAGTAAGGCGGTTTACCCCTTATGTTCATCCGCAAGCTCCTTTTTTAAGCGCAGATCAAGCGTGGAATATGTATGGATCGGAGATTCCCCGCCTTCTGGAAGAAGTGAAAAAAGGAGACGTTTCTCCCAAGACATTTGCGGCCTATTCCGATCTCTATATGAGCCAAGTTGCCTTTCCCCCACAGCTGCTTAGGCGCGTCTTGCTCATGCAGCAGCAGCATTTCAAATGGGTTTCTCCCGACAACAATCTCTACGATCCGAAACATTTGGCGCTCTTTGGACACCAGTCGTTTGAAGAATGGTTTGGGCCCCGTTTTACTGCAGTGTTAGGAAAGTTTCTTGTTAATGCGGCCGCAATTGCTGAGAAAAAAGGATATAAAGTCTCTATCAACGAAGCCCGGGCAAATCTGCTGCAAACATCTCTTCAGACGGTCCGTTTATCGAAGGATCAAGCCACCTTTGCAGAGGCCAGCGAATTCTTAAGATTTCAACTTCAAATGGCAGGGATCGATGAGTCACAGGCTGTCAAAATCTGGAGAAAGGTGATGCTTGTCCACCGCCTCTTCAATGAGATTGGACAAGGTGTTTTCGTCGATCCGTTCAGCTACCAGCAGTTTGCTGCATTTGCCCAGGAATGCGCAACTGTCGAAGTCTATCAATTGCCGGATGTTTTAAGACTGAAGGATTTCAGAGCGCTTCTTAAGCTCCAATACTATCTCGATGCAGTCTCTCCTAAAACAAAGAAACTTGCCGATCTTCCTCGTCAATTCCTTTCCCCTGAAGAAGTGGAGAAAAAAGTACCAGGGCTTGTCATCAGTCGTTATGAACTCGACGTAGCGAAAGCCACCAAAGAAGAGATTGGCAGCCGTTTGACTTTGAAAGAGACCTGGGATTTTGAAGTGAGTGATGCAGGCTGGGAAAAACTCACTGCAGAGTATCCTCTTCTTGCTACAGCACAAGGAAAGACACGCGTAGAGCGCTCTGCAGCGCTGGACGCCGTCGATCCGAATCTGCGGCTGAAGATCGATCGTTTTGCCCGCTCCTGTCTGATCAATCAACATCCAGAATGGGTCGAAGAAGCGCTTTTAAAGGCGCCCAGCCAAAAACAAAAAGTCGCTCTTAAAGGCCGAGGAGGCCGTGGCGCTCCTTTTGATGAGATCGAAGATACCGCAAAGCTGCGCGGTTATTTGGAGAAAGCTCAGATTGGCGAGCCCGGACCGTTCTTCACTCAAGACGGACAGACGTATTATCGGATTGTCGTTTGGAATAAACCGGTGGCAAAAGAAGTCATGACGCTGGAAGAGGCGTTAGAAAACGACTGGCTGGGACAGCTGTTAGACGATAAACTGCAGACAGCTTACGCCGAGGTTCGAAAAAAAGATCCTGAATTTTTTAAACTTCAGAGCGGAGCTTGGAAACCGTATTCCGATGTCAGGGACCATGTCGGGGC
Source organism: Rhabdochlamydiaceae bacterium (assembly GCA_036275855.1). Taxonomy (GTDB): domain Bacteria; phylum Chlamydiota; class Chlamydiia; order Chlamydiales; family Rhabdochlamydiaceae; genus PALSA-1444. Next base: position 2,483 of record DASUCX010000184.1, on the reverse strand, counting down.
ATTAGTTTATGCCGACCTGCTTCATCAGATTTCCGATGAAGAACTCACTTTAGATCAGTATCCGGCGTATCGATTTGTCGGCTGGATGCAAAATGCAAGAAAAATGATTAAAGAGCAGGGAAAAGAATCTTCTTTCCTTAAAGCAACTGGACAGCCGCTGATTGATCAGTGGGCGCTGGTTCAACAGACGAAAGAGATCAAACGGAGCGACTCAACGACGCTTCCTAAAGCGGAGATATTCGATGTCAAGGAAGGAAAATGGTCCAAGGTGTCTACTCCTCAAAATGGCGATGCCGCGTTTTATCGGCTCATTAAAAAAGGCGCCTCTGAAGCAGCGATCCGAGACAAAGTCATTGAAGGACAAAAGCTGCTTGGCATGGATGCTAAGCGCGTGCTGATGCATCAAATCCTTTTGCAAGTGGAAGATTATGGTGCTCGGTGAAAAATTTCCTCCCATTGCTCCTGTCCATTTTTTTAGGATCTGTGCTGAGATCAAATACGGTAAAGAAATCACACGGAAGCTATTTGGGAAGGGGTATCAGCTTTCCGACACATCGTCATTTTTAGGAGAAGACCATTTTGCTGATGTTGCACTGGCCTGGCATGAAGAAGGGGTGGAGGTGCAGATCCAGGTCCATCAAAAATTTGAAAACGCCGTCTATCCGAAATTCGATGAAGGGGATGCCATTGAGCTTTTCATCGATACCCGCGATCTGAAAGAGGCCGGCTTTCCAACAAAGTTTTGCCACCACTTTCTCATTCTCCCGCAAGAAGTCCAAGGTGTCCGCGCGTTGGAGCTAACACGTTTCCGGAATGAGGACACTCATCTTCTTTGCGAGCCCGATCAGATCGATGTCAAAGCAGAAATGACCTCGCGTGATTATACTCTCAAAATTAGCTTGCCAGCTGAAATCCTCCATGGTTATGATCCAAAAGCATTTGATAAAATGGGTTTTACATACTGCATCCATCGACCCAAACGAGAGTCACAACATTTTGCTGTGTCGTCAAAGTACGTCCAGATTGCGCAGCACCCATCACTTTGGGCTACGTGTGTATTAGAGAGGTAACATGTATTTTACGGATTCACATGAATGGATCAGGGTCGAAGACGGCTTGGGGACAGTGGGTGTCACAGAGCATGCCAAAAATGAGCTGGGAGAGATTGTTTATCTCGAGCTGCCCGAAATCGGCAGGCAGGTCAAAGCGGGTGAAGAGGTCGTGATTTTGGAATCGACAAAGGCCGCAGCAGATATTTACGCGCCTGTTTCAGGCGAAATTGTTGCAATCAATGATGCGGTTCGCGCCACTCCTGACCTGCTCAATCAATCCCCAGAGGAGAGCGGCTGGCTGTTCAAAATTAGGCTGTCTAACCCTCGGGAACTCGATGCCCTCATGACTAAAGCCGCTTATCAGCAACTCGTCGAATGAAAAAATATAGCTCGTGAAGAGAAACAGGATCCGCTTCACGGGAAGATCGGGCAGGATTTGCAGGATGGTCTCATGTTTATCCTGCCAATCCTGCCGACATTGTCGATCCTGTTCATCCTGTTTTTCTCTATGAATACATCATATCAAGAGGTTGATCATGCAATTTCCCTGGCTAAATTAATCGATTTGAAGCGAAAATTGTCGAAAGTCTCATTGAGAAATTTGTTCGGATAGGTTCATGAAAAAATTCTGGGTCAGCTTATTTGTTTTTGCACTTCTCTTTTTTGTGCTTTATGTATCGTGGCATTACCTGGTCGGCGCTACGCTCGAGTATGCGATAAAACATACGACGGGAAATGCTGCTTCGTATCAAAAGCGCACTTGGGAAAACGGCAAGCTTATCTATGAAGGATTTTCCCTCGGAGAGCAACTCTATGTCAATGAAGCCTCTATTGAATTTGAGTTTCATCTCTTTCCTTTTTCCGTCGATGTCGCTGTTCATTTAGATGCTCCTGTTGTTCAGTTCGATGATGAACCAACCCATTTAGCCTTTTTACTACCTTCCAAATTCTGGACTGTCAAACTCGATATCGAGAAGGGGATTTTGCTATCAGACGAAAAAAACATCTGCCTCTTTGATTTTGCCAGCGGACTGTCACAAGAAGAAATTGGAACAATTTCTATCTATGAAAAAGAGGGCTTTCCGCTCTTTACCTGCGGATTGAATTACCGTGCTGGAAGCTTAGCTGTTGATTTACAAATGAATGAAGCGCCGATCGATAAAACGGTGCCGCTCATTTCCCTCTTTACTCCTCTTCCTACTTGGAAAACGATGGAAGGAATTGCTAGTGCTTCCATCCAGGGAAGTCTCGATAACGATCAAGTCACTTTTCTAAGAGGGCAGCTTGTCTTACAAGATGTCCATTTGGAATCCGAAGAAATTATATTTGCTGCCGACAAAGCAACGTCAACGATTGATTTTCAAGGAGAATTTGAAAAGCTTCTCTTGGAATCCGATTTTAAGGGCACCGATCTCTTTTGGAAAAATCTAG
>DASUCX010000183.1:0-2048 GCA_036275855.1 Rhabdochlamydiaceae bacterium | reverse complement strand
ATCAGAAGAAGGTCTTCCCGAAAATGAGGTTGCCGAAGAGAGTTGCATCAGAAAGGCACCTCGTCATCAGAAAACGCCGGCGCTTTTCCTTGACCATGTGCTGTCCCCTGTCCAGCCCCGTGCGCCCCATGCGCAACAGTTCCAGCTGTTTCAGCAAAGGAACTCTCGGCATGCGACTCGTGCCCACCTTCGGAGGATCCGCCGCTATCAGGGCGTCCAAACGGACTAAATGAGAGGCTGTAAGCTGTCATACTCATGGAGACTTGAGGTTTTCCCTCCCGGTCGGTGAAGATCTCAGGTTTGTTAAGTTCCCCCATCACAACGATTGGGCTCCCTTTTTTAAAATAAGGGATCATCTTGTCAAATTGCTCCCCCCAAATGGTCACTCTCCACCAGATGGTCTCATCTTTTCCACTCCGGCGCACTCTTGCAGCAACCCGCAGTGTCGTGACTTTTTGCCCTGAAGATGTAAATCGGACTTCCGGATCAGCGCCCAAATGTCCTGCGATCATGGTATGGTTCATATTTTCAGCCTCCACATAAATGTACGTCTGTTTAATCTTGATAAATTATCATAGCAAGGATCCATCTCATGTTCAAGGCTGAAACAAAAAATTTTAAGCGTCTCAACAAACTCGATTTTAAAAAAGTAAAAAAATATTTAAAAACGATTGAAGAAAAAAAACGGGTCGGCTAATAGGAGAATTTATGGAAGAAAAAAAGACGGGCCTCCATCCTCAAGGGACTTCTCAGCACACTATCGATCCCCCGCCGGCAATCATCCCCACTTCTCCCTCTCCGATCGACGAATCCCCTGACCTTCATGATCCGTACTCTGAGCTAAACCTCTTTCTGACCCGCAAGATTAAAGAAGAGTTCAAGAATGCGGGGACGGCAAAAAAATGGTCAATCTATGTCCAGGAAAAACTCATCGAGAAAATCACTCCGGAATTTAAGAAAAAATTCCCCCACTATCGTCTTGGAGTTTCCGCTCTAAAAAAAGTCTGGGAAAAATTTTCTTATTTTTCTCAAGCTTTCGATTCTCAAAAAGAGGCTCTGACCCAAGAAGGAAAACTCAACCTTGGCTATTTGATCCGAGAAAATCTCAAACAGTTCCTCGGAATTAAAAAAAGCTTTTCGCTCCATCCTTATTTGCTTGCTCAGCAACTCGCCTTAAAAATCAGCGAATGCCTCGCCGCCTATGACGGCATCCGTCCGATGCTGCAACATATCACAAAAACAATCTGGGCTGTCAAACGGCATCTCATTCCGCCAGAGCAAGTCCCTGCCACTGCCAATCCATATGATGAATTCGACACCTGGGACAAACTAATCATCAAATTTATGCTGGAAATTTCCGGCAACAATCCACGCCTATCGCAAGAAGAGCTTCAAGTCCAAGTCCGGGAAAAACTCTATTCTCTCAAAGACAACCCTCCCCTCGAAAAAGAGATGATCAACCTCTTGATCGACAATCCTGAACAAGGCATCGAAAAAGCCGCTGAGACTGCGCAAGAATTCATTAAGAAAGCCCGAGCCCTCGCCCTTTCTGCCAACTGGATTGAAGTCGAACATAAAATCAATCTCTGGACGCTTCAGGGAGATCTGGTTTACCGCTGCCTCAGAATCGAAAGCAATCAACTCCTCGACCATCTCCGTCAAAAAGGGTCCGTGGAAGAATACATTGAGAAATATCAGTTCCTTGCCGATTTTGTCCTTCAAGTCGAAGTCCGGGCCGAGATTCTCATGAAATTTGAGTGGTATACCTCTGCACCATCCACACAATCAACGGCAGAGAGATTCTTTGAATGGCATCAAAGCCTTTCGCCTGAACAACTCGAGGAGCTGTGCAAGAAACAGCTTCCGATGCTGCCTTTCGATAAATCCTCATTTTCTAAAAAGCAAGTATAGTGCTCTGTCAACGTAAATTTTGGGGATTCGGCTGTGTCAAAGCCCGTATAATCGACGATCGCAAGTTGATTCGTATTGCAAATACGGATCAACTTGCGAAGCCTGCGGTCGATCGATTCTACGGAGCTTTCACATCA
>DASUCX010000182.1:0-17381 GCA_036275855.1 Rhabdochlamydiaceae bacterium | reverse complement strand
AGAGATGTATACCCAAACAACTTGAAGAATCGGTTTTTGACTGCGTCGGGTCCCTGCGGGCCAGTTCACTTCGTTCACCTGCTCCGCGAGAAAAAGGTCCCTCGGACCTTTTTTTCGATTCCGCAGCCTCCGAATTTTTGTTCTCACTCGCGCCCCCTTCGGGCCGGTTCTCTTCGTTCACCTGCTTTCCTGACAAACAGTCCACCGGACTGTTTGTCGGTGTCCGCAGCCTCTCGGCAATGGTCGCTCGCTCCGAACAAAAATTCTGAGGACCTTTCTTGTCAAATTCCCGATTTTTTAAGTCGTTTGTGTATTTCCGCCGGATAAAATCGACCAAACATCTTAATCCATTGCCGCACTGAGCCGCTTCTTTTCCATCGGCATTGAAAATCCGCATCCGAAAATCGGCTTTTTCCGACAGCTGCAATACTACCACACCATCGGCTCCCACACCCAACCGATGCTCGCACAGATGTTCAATAAATTTTTGATCTTCAGTCGGAAACTTCAAATTCCTGTCATCAAAGATGACGAAATCGTTTCCGGCACCGTGGTATTTGGCAAAAGGCAGCTGCATGCCTCCCATCGTAACAATCCCAAACGTTATTAATCTATTGAGAATTAGAGAAGATGAGGTATAAAATCTCTCTCTACAAACTTTTACCGGGATCCTTTTATGGCAGCAGTCTATCTTCCGGCTCCGATCAAAGTCGAGAACAATTATAGAGACACTAAACCTAACTATACAATCTATTTACTCTGGTCTGTTGCTCTAGGCATTCTCTCCTATTATGCCCCTAAAATATTTCTCGGAGTTTCAGTTGTAAATTTTGCCCACCAAGTCTACTGTTTCAACCGGTCTGTCCAGACAGGCAACTTTATGCCCCATGAAATCCACAAGTGGACCATCACTGCATGTCTGGTCACGTGGAGCATTGGGACTGTCTTTGTGTTTAAGTCTTTGCCTTTCTTTTGGTCCGCCATCCAATGTACCGGTCTCAAAGAAATCCGACATTTGCATTTAATCCCTACCATCGTTCATTTTGCCAAAGGGTTTTTTATGCTGGCGGTCGCTGGGGGATTGTCCTCATTCCACCGCACCGCTAGAGATCTTGCCAGCCAACGCCAATGGGTCGAGATGGAAGATTATGTCACAAACTATCCTGCGAAGGTGAAACAAACAATTATGTCTTCCTATTGGAGACAAATGAAGTTTTATATTGCTGCTTTTCTGCCAGAATCAACACTTGCAAAACAACTATCGCGAGATGATTTTTCGTTGAGTCAATTCCAGTCTGTCGAAAATAAGCTCTCTATTCTACGCAATTATTTTAACAGCTCTTGTACAGAAGAAAAGATGCGACATTGGCCTCTAGCAATTCATCAATTCCAACAACTCCCCATTGAAGCTCAAAAGCTCTTGGGCGATGTATTACACAGCGAATTTCAGCACCTGAACAAAGGAAACAGCAAGGATGAATACCTACCGTTTCCCGCGGATGTTCACGCGCTATTATTCGAGATGTAGATCTCAAACTATCTACATCTTGAGTTCTTTATAAGACGAGATGATCCCGTCTAAAAGACCAAAGTCCAAAGCCTCTTGCGCTGAGAACCACCGATCTCTGTCGAGCGCTTTTTCGATAGCCTTGGCGTCTTTACCTGTGGCCTTCACATAGGTATCAACGAGTGTAGTCCGCGACTTGATGATCTCTTCAGCTTGGATGGCTAAGTCGGTGGCTTGGCCGCGAATCAATCCCATGATGGATGGTTGATGGATCATGATGCGAGCATGCGGCGTTGCAAAACGTTTTTTCGGAGCTGCAGCAAGACTCAAGATCGATCCCATCGATGCTGCAAGGCCCGTGACAAGCGTTGTCACCGGAGAGGTGATCATCTGCACTTGATCCCAGACGGCCCAGCCGGCATCGACAGATCCGCCGGGCGAGTTGATGACAAAGAGGATCGGCTTGCCTGGATCGATCAGCTCCAAATACCAGATCTTCCGGATTGCATCTTTTGCCGTGTTCATATCGACGGCATCGCAAAAAAAGAGTCGTCGCGCTTTAAGTAGGGCCTCATCGATCTTATTGTCGATCATCCGGATATTCATTTCTGGTCTTGCTTGTTCTTCGTCCATATAACCTCTTAGTCTGATTATTCCCCTTATAGCCTTTTTCAATCAAGATCAGTTTGATGTGTTTTTATAAGTCGCTTAACTGAAACAAATTACAAAATACACAATACGCAAAATTGACAAATATGTCATTTACTCGTATCGTGAGACTATGAAGTACGACCCTGTCCAATCGATTGAATTTTTCCACCTCATTTTTCTAGACCAACTCGGTCGAAAGTTAGACAAGCGGCTCTACGCGCTTAAAGGGGGGTGCAATTTAAGGTTTTTCTTGGGAAGTCTCCGGTATTCTCAAGACATCGATTTCGATGTCCAAACAGTCAGAGTTGCCACGCTGCAGAAAACGGTTAACGCTATTCTCAACTCCCCCGGGTTATCGATGATGCTGCGGACGCACTCTCTTGAGATCTCACAAGTTTCCGAAGCAAAACAAACGGAAACGACTCAGCGGTGGAAAATTCAATTAAAAACTCAAGCAGAGCTTACTTTTCCAACAAAAATCGAGTTTTCGAGAAGGGGACTTGAGACACCGGTCGATTTTGAACCTATCAACTCGGCTGTTTTAAACGCTTACCGCTTGTATCCAATCTTTGTCCCGCATTATGGACCTGCAATCGCGTTCAACCAGAAAATCAGAGCTTTATCGATGCGAAATGAAATGCAGGCACGCGATATTTGGGATCTTTTCCATCTCATCAATGCATATGGAGTCAAAGAAGGCGACAAAGACCATTTAACTCAGGCGTGTGAAAATGCGAGCTCGATCAGTTTCCATGATTTTAAAGACCAAGTGCTGGCTTTTTTCCCTGCCGATTTGCAATCGCAGTATACATCTGAAACCTGGAGCACAATTCAGTTAAAGGTGATTGAATATTTGGAGTCTCTCAAATGAGACTATTATCGGCCTTAAAAATCCTTCAAACTATCGGTGTCCCTGTAATAGAAACACGGGATGCGGCTCAACAACTCGGGATCAGCAACGCCTATACTAGCCAAATCCTTAGAAGACTGGCTCAAGAAACCCAAATCATCCATTTATCTAGAGGTTTGTGGGCTATCGATATCCGAGTCAATCCATTACTTCTTCCAGACTATTTAGTTGCTCCAATGTTCTGCTATATCTCATTGCAAACAGCGCTTTATCATCATGGGATGATCGATCAAATTCCACGCGTCATCACGGCTGTCTCACTCGCCCGCACACGTCAAATCGAAACATCCCTCGCAACAATTTCGGTTCATCACATGATGCCTGAATTTTTCTTTGATTATGAATTCGATCAGAAAACTGGCGTCAAGATGGCAACACCGGAAAAAGCGCTTCTAGACATTTTTTATTACAAAAAAAGACTACCTGAAGTTGAATTGCCCAAATCGTTTAATGCAAAAAAAGCGTTTGAGATGATCCGAAAAATCCCCTCTCCATCTCTTAGATTATATGTCGAAAAATCACTCAGAGAGTTCGGGATAGAGCGGAAACTGGTGTAAAAGTTCTCCGACATGTCTCTGCACAGTGGTCAGGACTGATGGTTCAATTTGAATCTTTGCTCGGCTGGGGCCACCGGTCTTTGCATCGGTGAGTGGCTTCGTCGACTTGAAAAGACTGACTATCCATTTCGCGATTTGTTTCATCTCGGCTTCTTTCATGCCGAGTGTTGTGAGTGCAGCGGGCCCTATGCGGACGCCTGACGTATACCAAGGGCCGTTCTTATCAAATGGGATGGCGTTGCGGTTCACTGTAAATTTCGCCTCTCTCAGCGCTGCCTCGGCTTGCCGGCCGGTGAGTCCGAACTTATCATAGACATTCGCAACCAGCAGATGGTTATCGGTGCCGCCAGTGGTCAGATGAACGCCTTGATGTAAAAACTCTTCGGCAAGCGCATGGCAATTTTTGACAATCTGATGCGCATAGGTGCGGAACTCAGGTGTATTTGCCTCTTTAAATGCAACGGCTTTGGCAGCCATGACATGCGGAAGCGGACCTCCTAAAACTAGAGGGCACCCTTTATCGATCACGTCTTTGTATTCATTTTTACATAGGATAAGACCGCCGCGTGGACCTCGGAGTGTTTTATGCGTTGTCGATGTCACGACATGCGCAAACGGAACCGGATCGAAATTGCCTTGCATCACTTTTCCTGCAACAAGACCGGCAAAGTGGGCCATGTCAACCATGAAAGTCGCACCGACCGTGTCAGCAATTTCTCGCATCTTGGCAAAATCGATCAATCGAGGATAGGCCGAATAGCCTGCGATCAAAATCGCCGGCTTTTCTTTTTTCACCTGGGTCTCAAGCGCTTTGTAGTCGAGATAGCCTGTGTGCGGATCGACATCATAGACAATCGCATGCATCATTTTTGAAGAAATATTATGCCGGTAGCCATGCGTTAGATGTCCGCCGGAATTGAGCGACATCCCCATTACTTTTTGATTCATGAGAAGATGCCGCATCTTCTCATAATCTTCCGGAGTGAGCTCATCGACCGACTTTTTACCCAGCCTCTCCACTTCTTTGTTTTGGACACGATAGACTAAGATCGACCAAAACGCCACCATGTTGGCATCAGCGCCTGAATGCGGCTGAACATAGGCATGATCGCAATTAAAAATTTTCTTAAGTTCTTCGACAGCGGCGGCTTCGACAATATCGACGTTGTCACAGCCAGCATAAAACCGGTGAAACGGATACCCTTCTGAATATTTATCCGTTAGAAGATTGCCCATGGCCAGCTGGACAGGAAGTGAAGAAAAATTTTCAGAGGCAATCAGTTTGAGATGGGATCGTTGGTCTTTGAGCTCTTGAATGATCGCATTCCCAATGCCGGGAAATGTTGCATGGACAGCATCAATAGAAGCCAAGTAGGCGATCGCTTCTGTCTTCCTCTGCGCTTCCGGAACTTTGTTAAAGTATTTTTTTAGGTACGACATTTGTTTGCATTCTGTCAGAAAGGTTATTTTCTTGGGTATACACAAAAAATCCCCTTGAGAAGAAAGTCGGTTGCCCTATATTCTAAATGGCCACATAAGGATTATTGCCCATGAAAGATGCCCTCAAGACGATTTTAGAGATCCAAGAGCTCGACATGAAGATGCTCCGTCTGATGCGTGTTAAAAAAGAACGCTTAAAAGAGATCGAACAGATCGAAGCTTTGCGCAAAGAGCTCCACCTGCAGCTGACCGAAAAAGAAAATGAGATCAGCGAATACGGAAAACAAGCTCAAACACTGGAAGCGAAGATCCAAGAGATCGTTGCGAAAATGAAAAAACTTGAAGCGCAGCAAGGCTCTATCAAAAAAGTGGAAGAATTTAATGCATTGACGCAAGAGATGACAGCTCTCGAGCGTGAGAAGATCAATACCGAGCAAAAAGTGTCTGATATCGTTGATAAGCGCGTTGCCGGCGAAGAGCTTCTCAATAAAATTAAAGAGAGCCTCCAAACATCCGAGATCAGCAGCTCTTCTTTAGAAAATGAAATCAAGGAAAGCATCAAGCTGATTAATGATGAAGGCTCTTCCTTAAAAGCAGAAAGAGACCGTTTGGCAAAAAGCGCAAATGTCGAAGTGCTCCAAACGTATGAAAGACTACTTCGGAATAAAAAAGACCGCGTCGTTGTTCCGATTGAAAATAGAACCTGCAGCGGTTGCCATATTGCACTGACAGCGCAACATGAAAACATCGTCCGCAAAGGAGAAAATCTTGTCTTCTGCGAACATTGTTCTCGCATACACTATTGGCAGCCGGAAGAAGCGTCAGCCGCAGGTGCAGAAACAACAACGAAACGACGACGACGAAGAGTTGCAAGCGCAACTTAATCAGAGGTAACAGTTTTCGGGAAAGTAAGCAATCGCTGTCTAACTAGACAGAGGAAAGTCTGGACTTCACAGGAGAGGATACCAGCGAAAGGCTGGGGGCCGCAAGGCTACGGAAAGTGTAACAGAAAATACTCCGCTGCCGGTTTCGGCAGACAGGCTGAAAATGCGGATTTTAGGAATCCGCCACACTTGCCGAGAGGCAAGGTGCTATAAACCCTATCCGAAGCAAGAGCGCCAAGTTTGTTCTCCGCAGTTACTTGGCGCAAGATCGCTCGAGAGCTTTGGTAACAAGGCTCCTAGAGGAATGATTGCTCACGACAAAATCCGGCTTATCGCTTTCCCGAATTTTTTCATATCAGTCTATTCTCGCTGTAACATAAGTATCGGATCAATGCGTTGAACTATACATGATTTTAGCGAGAGTTTTTATCGTCGGATTCTTGTGTTTTAAGGCGGAATACATCGTCGATTTTGGCAAATCGGCTTCCTTTTGAAGCTTCGCCTTGTTCAAGGCCTCTAGATAAATGGAAATCATTTCCATCGCTCCATCAGGGTCATTGTTTTGCAAACACTCCAACATAGCAAGAGCTGTCTGCTGTGTATCAACCAACTGTTTAAGCGGGCGCACGCGAGATAGCCCCTTTATCTTATCGAGGTCTAGATTTGAGGATCGTCGCATAGAGCGCTGACGCTTTCTTGATGTCTTTGTTTTGCCCATTTTTATTGCCTCCAAATAAGAGAATAACTTTGTACTGCTCTATGACAAGAGCGTAGTAAATACGCCGGCCGTCATTAAACTTGAGTTCCCATATACCTTCATTGAACAAGTGCTTCTTGTGTCCAAAATGCTCATCTGTCTCGATCATGGCAATTCGATGCAAAATCTGTCTTTGCGACTTAAGAGTCTGCGTCTTGAACCATTCATTGTATTCTTCTGTCTGGTATACGACGTACTTGGCCATCCTAAATGAATGGTACGATATATCGCACTATACCGCAAACATAATTTCATCCTATTAACCAGGGCTATAACTGGCTAATAACTTGAACTTTGGGTTTAAATCCTTCAGAGACAGCGAGGGTTTCGAGGGATTTTTTCATTTTTTTGCTTGAGAATAGTCGGAATGCCTATTCTCAAACAAAAAAATGCAAAAGCACCGGAAAAGTTGCTGTCTCTGAAGGATTTAAACCCAAAGTTCAGGTTAATAAATACACCACACTGCAACCCAAAACTGCCCCTGCTACCACATCATGGACCCAGTGTGCCTTAATAAGGACACGGCTAACTGCAACCGTCACGGCCACGGCCGTCATCCAAACCAGATGGAACGGCATCGCTTGAGATCCATATCTAAAAAGGATAAAAGCCAGCCCTAAAAAAGCCGCTGCCGTGTCCCCTGAAGGAAAAGAGCGGGTCGAGCCATTAGGACGGACTTCCGGGATCACCCTTTTGAGAAACTCTAAACAAAGCTGATTAACCACAACAGCCAAAATCAGCCGAGCAAAACCTGCATAATCCCTTCTAGAGAGAGCCATGCATCCTGCAGAGAGCGGAAGCATGATTTGGTTCGTCCAGCTATACCAACTGATCGCTTGACGCGTCGATCGATCAAGAACTGGGAAATCGAGCCCGAAAGCCCTTAGAGTATAATCTGCCGACATAAACCTATCCCACTATTCTTAAGATCGGCCATTCTACCATAGAAAATAAATATCCACTAAAAATCAAATCGAAAATCGACTGTCAAGCCTTGAAGACCTAAATCTCCTGCCGAGCGGCTGTATCGCAGTGTCGTCCCTGTCGATGTCTCATTGATGAGCATTTGGTTCTGTTTCCACCACTGTTGGAATTCATAACCGACGCGAAGCCCGAAATGGCAGCGGCTACAGTTAAAGCTTGTGTCCCAGCTCATTCCAAATATGGCCTGCAGCATTGGAACCATTAAATTACGGTTTAATCCGGAAGGGGCAAACTGAGTCTCCGTATGTTTGACATTAAAGTGGCCATACATGAGAGCTCCGGCAAAGTCACCGAAGAAGTCAAAATTGTGGGTCCCGACCACAGCAAAAGTCCAATTAGAATTAAATCCGCCAGAAGCTCCAACGCCCCAGAAATCATTTTTAGTTCTAGAACTATAAGGACCGGCAGCTTGTGTAAAGTTTTCATTCACATGCTGATTGATCCAACCGCCTTTAATCCCGATATGCGGACGCAAGGAAAGATGCTTGCTCACAAAGAAAGGACGTCCGAGCTCCCAATCGATCATTTGGAAAGAAATCTTCCAATTGATCTTTCCTTGTGTAAACGGAGTCGCTAGGCCAAAAAGATCTGAACCAATTTGCGCTCCTTTTGTTCCCACTGCATTGGAGTTGGTTGTGCGGAACCACGTATAATAGATATTGGTGTCCCATTGATCGTAGTCCATATTGGCGCCAATTCCTGCACGGAAACCCCACGCCCATTTAAAATTGACCGAGTGATTAGGCCCGGCAACGGGAGTAGAAACTGCTGTGTTTGTGTTCTTAAATGCCCAGTCGGCGTTATCAACGTCGGCATGCCAGTAGAGAGCATCTGCAAACAGGTACCAGCCGTTTTCACTCCTCGGAGCTGCAGAACAGAGAGGATTCGTGCAAACAGGCACTGGCGGGCAAGGCTTTTTGCAAACAGGTGGAGGGGGTTTGCAAGGTTGTGGTGGAGGGGGTGGTTTGCACGGCTGCGGCGGCGGGGTCGGCTTTGAGCAGCTGTCGCCAATGATTTGAGATTCTTCAATTGCAGAAACTTCATCCGCCATTACAAATGCAGTTAAAGCTGTAAAACTTAACCAAACTATTCTGTTCATAGTTTATTTCTCCTATTTATAACTTTCAAATAACATAATTATACAGATATTACAATACATTATTTTTAAGCACTAATAATCAGCGAGTTAACTTTAACTATTTTAGCAACGATTTATTAAAAGATTTTATTTTACTAACAAGCTGACTTTAGTATTGGCTAGTATATATAAGGAGAGAGGAAAGGGAATTACAGTCTCTTTAAAAACAACTCAGCCCATCCCCTTCACCCCGGTACCCAGACCGCGGTGAAGAAAGATGGGCTGAATCTTAAAACTTCTAGATGAAGATCTTAGAAGTCGAAGCGCACATCAATTGTCAGACCTTGCAGTGCGAGATCACCCGTTGTGCGAGTGTATCTTGGAGCAGCCTCTGATTGACCTGGATCGCCAGTATTGAAGTTAGAGAATCTTTGATTCTGTCTAAACCAGTACTGGAGCTCGTATCCTGCGCGGATGCCAACGTGCATCTTGTCGCAGTCAAAGCAATAATCCCAAGCTAATCCGAGAATACCAGATAAAACTGGAACCATCAGATTGCGATTCAGACCGGAAGGCATGAATCCGCCGCTAGGTGTGCCAGCTGCAGTTGCACCTGTCTCAGAATAGCTGTTTTTGAAGTGGCCATACATCAGAGCTCCAGAAACATCTCCGAAGATACTCCACATTGGTCTGTCTTTCACTTCGCCACGACCGGTGGGCATTGTGTTCCCGCAACCGAAGTACCAGTTAGAGTTAATACCAGCAGAAGGACCAACTTCCCAAGACTTAGTTGAGTTGTTGACGCTGTATGTCACAGGAGAAGCAGTAGCAGCAAATGTTTGACCTTCTGTCAACTTGATCCAAGCTCCTTTTATTCCAACGTGCGGACGGAGAGAAATAGAATTGCTGACGTAGAACCAGCGTCCTAATTCCCAATCTAAAACTTGGAAGTTCAGTTTTGTTGTCGCTGTACCGCTCTTCACTGCAGTTGTAACAGCAGTATAATCGCTGTTTAAGCTAGATGCAGCTCCACCAGCTGGAACAGTGAATGATGTTTGGCTTGTTGACCCAGATGCAGCATGGTTGACGAACCATGTGTAGTAGAGATCTGTATCCCACTGATCATGATCCATTGAATAACCGAGACCTACACGGAAGCCCCAGTTCCATTTGAATGCTAATTCTTGGTTAGCTCCTGCAGCAGGGGCAGTCGCACCTGTGCTGCTGACAAATGCCCACTCAGCATTAGTAACATCTGCGTGCCAATACAGCGCATCAGCAAAGATATAAAGACCAATGTCAGTGCATGGACGAGAAGAAGTGAGCACGTTTGGTGCCATTCCTTGTCGTACGCATGGTTCACATGGTTTTGGTTTTGGTTTGCACTCTACTGGTTTTGGTTTGCAGTCGGAATCCATTCTTCCTGCAACCAAATTGTCATCTGCGAGCAATGTAGAGGAGCTTGTTGAGTCTCCGTCTGCAAAGGCACAGGCTGTTAATGCGAGCATACTAAATAACAAATTCTTCTTCATGCGCTACTCCTTCTTGTTTTGAAATAGTCATATCTCTCCCTTTTACCAAAGGATGGGCCTTATCGTAAACAACCTTTTTCAATTTTGTCGAAACTTTTGTGTAAATCGTGGTGGTCGAAAGTGATGAATGTCCCAATAGAATTTGGATTGTTTTGAGGTCCATCCCTTTTTCTAACCAGTGTGTTGCAATTGTGTGCCGAATTGTGTGCGGAGTGACCTTTGAAGCCAGTCCAGATTGCTTTAAAAACATCTGAAAATTTCGATCGACAGACCGAACCGTTAAACGATCGCCCCACTTATTTAAGAAAATGGCATCGTGATTTTTTTCAGATTGATGGTGCTCGCTGTTTAGGATGCGTTCTGGATGGCTGAGATAGCTGTTGATCCATGCCGCGGCATTTTTTGTGATGGGAATGACACGCTCTTTTTTTCCTTTTCCACGGATACGCAGTGCGAGATTGGTTGCATCAAAATCAGCGCGGTTCAAACCGACAAGCTCGCTAATCCGCAGACCTGAACTATAAAACAGTTCCATGATCGTGCGGTCGCGAAAACCTAAATAGGTCTGTGTATCGGGCTGCTGAAACAACCGTTCAACCTCTTCATACGTTAAAGGTGACGGAATCGTTTTCTCTAATCTGGGGGAATCAATTTCTTCTAATGGATTATGAGAGATCGCTCCTTCTTTAAGAAGATACTTAAAAAAAGACCGCAGGGCTGACAACCTTCTTAATATAGTACGCTTGGTGGCTTGCTTCTGATTCAGGTAGGTCAGATAGCCTCTAATCATTCTCTTATCGATCGCTTTGATCTCCTCTATTTGAGCAAAGTTCTGAAAATCTGTCAGATCCATCCCGTAATTTCTCAACGTATGGACCGAGGCGTTTTTAATCGCCTGCAAATAGCTTAAAAACTTTTCTTTCCATTCCTTCATAAACCCCTCTTTGCTATCCTATTCGTCTATGATTACATTAACCAAAATTTCTAAAAAAGTCGGACCACGCCTTCTCTTTGAAAACATCAACGCCTCGTTTAATGCTGGTAACCGTTACGGCCTCACCGGACCCAATGGCTCGGGAAAGTCGACCCTCATGAAAATCATGATGGGCCTCGACCACCCGAATGAAGGAACCATCACTCTGCCACGCAAGGTCGGTTTCCTTAAGCAGAACATCGAAGACTTTAAAGATCAAGATGTGATTAGCGTCGTCATCATGGGAAACAAACGTTTATGGGATGCCCTGCAAGAAAGAGACCAACTTTACACACAAGAAATCACGAACGAGATCGGCATCCGGCTAGGCGAACTCGAAGAAATCATCGCAGAAGAAAACGGATACAGCGCTGAGGCAGAAGCTGAAGAACTCCTGATCGGAATGGGCATTGCACAAAAATTGCACGCGCTCAAAATGCATCAGATCCCGCTCGATTCACAGTTCCGCGTCCTCCTTTGCCAAGCCCTCTTTGGAGAACCTGATGCACTTTTACTTGACGAGCCAACAAACCATCTCGATATGGAATCGATCGGATGGTTAGAGCAATTCCTCCTTCAATATAAAGGTGTGCTCATCGTGATCAGCCATGACCGCCACTTTCTCAACACCGTCACAACGCACATTGCCGATATCGACTATGAGACCGTCATTATCTATCCGGGCAACTATGATCAGATGATTGTTGCAAAGACGGCAGTCAGAGCGCGCGCTGAAGAAGAAAATAAATCAAAAGAAAAGAAAATCTCCCAACTGCAAGACTTCGTCTCCCGCTTTGGCGCAGGAACACGCGCAAGCCAAGTGCAGTCGCGTATCCGCGAGATCAATCGACTACAGCCGATCGAATTAAAAAAATCGAATATCCAACGTCCTTATATAAGATTCTATCCACCGGAAAAGCCCTCTGGGGAAATTGTTCTTAAAGTCGAAAACATTTCCAAAGCGTACGACCATCCTGTCATTAAAAATTATAGCTGCGAGATTCTCCGCGGCGACAAGATCGGCGTGATAGGAAATAACGGCCGAGGAAAAAGTACCCTCCTCAAGATGATGGCCGGCGCTGCCCAATCTGACAGCGGAAAAATTGAGCTCGGCCACCAAGTCCAGATCGGCTACTTTCCTCAAAATCACTCCGATATCGTCAGCAAAAAAGGGAATCAGACGATTTTTGACTGGCTGAAAGCCAAAAAAGAAAATGTGTATGACCAAGATGTCCGCAGCGTGCTAGGAAAAATGTTATTTGGCGGCGACGACGCTTTTAAACCCGTCTCCCACCTTTCCGGAGGAGAGACGGCCCGCCTTATCATGGCCGGTATGATGCTCTGCAACTACAATTTTTTAATCATGGACGAGCCCAACAACCACCTCGACCTTGAGGCCGTTGCAGCTCTAGCCTGGGCATTAGAAGATTTTAAAGGGACCGTGATTATGGCTTCCCATGACCGAGGTCTTCTCGATGAAGTGGCAACAAAAATCATCGCTTTTGAAGAGGATGAAATCGAGAATTTTAAAGGACCACTGGAAGAATACTTGGCGACTTGATATACTCAGCGCAGGGTCACTTAAATGATATCGAACATCAATCCAACTAATCCCGCAAGTCCTTCTGGAGATGTCCGGGGAGAAACTCCAGATGTGTCGGCTGCAGCAAAAAAACTTGCTGCCGAGCTTGATACGGCAACGGCCGAGTTTTCAAATTTAGATTTAAAAACTCTCGATCCTAAGCTCAATCAAGTCGCACACCTCATTACCAACCTTTGTGCAATGGCTAAGCAAGGCTTGCAAGCCGCAGGGAAATAATCGATGTTAAGAGAAAAACTTTACGATGCCGGTGAAATTGTTGAAACGATTTTAACACAGCCGCTATCGATTCCAGGCCTTGCAAAAAATATTTCTCTGCTCGAAGCCGCCAACCGCTATCTTGCAGATCCCAAATCCCCTGAGCTAAAGAAAATGCTCGAGACCTTTATCCGCAATTCGGCTGCCCTTGAAATCATGCTGCAAGAATTCAAGCTTCTTTCCCAAGATTTGCGTTAATAAACCTTCCTAATCAGATCGGATCGCGCCGCTAAGGGGTCGTCAAATAATAAATTTTAGAGTTATCGAGGAGAAAAACGGTTCAGATTTTGAGGATTTTCTCGAGACAGGTATTGCATCAATACCTGTGAGAGAAAATCGTCAATAAGATGAATCGTTTTTTCCCTCGAGAACTCTAAAAGTTATTGTTTGACGACCCCTAAGGCTTTTTATTCATCGAGTAGAATCGACGGTGCAGAACAAGAGCCACCGCCGCAGCTAAGAAGCCAAGTAGCCATGGACTTACTTTTCTTTTTGGTTTGGATGTGTAGATATTATTCGCCATGCACTTAGTGTCGAGGTCTCGGAGAGAGTTGTAGACATTGTACGTGCAATCGCAGGTTGTTGTACCAATACACTTTCCGCTCGAACAATCGGTGGCAGTGGTGCAATTGCCGCTTGCTGCTTTATCTTGTCTAAAGAAGAAGTCGGAAGCTAAGCTAAATCCAAAGGGGTCATAGACAGCGCCGCCAACGGCCTGGAAGTTTGAGATGGAGACAAAACTGATCAAGTTGTTGGTGATCACAATTGTCGGATGACAGGGAAGGCAGGGAAGGCATGCGGGGCAAGGTGTCGTTCCTGTACAGCCGATGTCTACACCATTGAAGAATATATGCGCAGGAGGATTGTCGGGCAAGCAATGGACTTTGGCATCGCCAGTCGCGCCAGTCAAGAATACCGTGCCTCCGCCTGCATCTGCAAGACCCGCGCCGACAGTCACAATCGGCCCGCTATGACCGGCAGCGATAGCGAGATTGATCGGGCTTCCCACTGTTCCGACATTTCCACCTTCCGCATCTAAGAGAATGGTATCTGTCGCCGTGAGTGTCCAAGGTCCGCCGCTATTTGAGATACTGGTTCCAGAAATAACGTTGATCGTGTCGCCGGTGATGTTCCCCGTTAAGGTCACAGCTCCGGAATTGAGGGTAACATCCAAGAACGACACTGGCGCATCGCCAACAGTGACCGCCCCTGTTCCTGTGCTGATCAAAAGATGCCCATTGGCACCTACAATCCCTGCAACCGAAGGAATTGAAACATTCGTATTGTCGGTCGTGATGACTAAGGAGCTCGTCACTGTCGTAAGATTGACAGTTCCTGTGACAAAATTGATATCACCAACAAGCGAATTGAAATTGGTCGGTATGGTCGATTGGATATTAAAGTTGCTTCCTGCTGTATAAGTCGGATTGTTAGCAAAATAAGCTGAGCCAGTGAAGTTGATGTTCGCAGCTGCCGTCAGTGTCGTTGTGCCCGAAACGCCCAACTCGGCCCCTCCGATGCCTCCAACAGAGATCGTATTTGAGTTCATCGTCAGTGTACCTAAGGCAAATCTTTCGCCAATGCTACCTGTCACTGTCGAAGTGCCAGCTCCCGGTGTTATGACCGATAAGCTGCGTGTTGCGACTCCGTCGCCATCAATCGATCCCATGACTGTCACATTCTGCCCCGTAACACTGGTGATCGTGGTTGTGGCAGCCAGTGTTACAGGGGCTGTATAGCTGTGAGATAACGCCGAGTAGGTGCCGTTATTCAGGATGAGCCCTCCTTTAGAAGTGACACTCACAGCGCCGGCTCCTGGTGTTCCAGTTCCTATTCCGTTTAATGTGACACCGCCGTTTCCGGTCATCGTGATCGCGCCGATCGCAACTCCGCTGCTACCGATAGCCCCGCCCACCACGATCGGTCCATTCCCCACATTGACGGTCAAGATCTGTCCTGCAGTCCCATTGATGGTGCTTGCGAAAACTACCGGACTGTTCGTGGTGGTGAATGTTGCATTAGCACCCAGGAGCACCTGATTGTTATACAACTGATTATTTAAGGTCGTGATGCCACCGTTATTCACATTGATCCCGCCTGACCCAGACACATTCAAAGACAATAACTGATGGGTGCTTCCGACAAGACCGGTAAGAGTGACAACTCCCGTGCCAGCCTGCAAGGTCAGCCCTTCGGCATTCGCAGCTGCTCCGTCAATTTTATTATCAAAAGTGATCGCTTGGTTGTTACTGGTCAGTGTCGCTGAAATTCCGAGCTGGACATTTCCTGTGTAGTGCTGCGCACCGCCTGTTGTATTGTAGTTACCGCCATTTAAGAAGATACCTGTTCCTGCGACTCCGGAATTTAGTGTGAGTCCACCGGTTGCAATCCCAGGAGTAGATGTGCCGATATTGCCGAGAGTGATAGTCCCTGAGGTTCCCGATGTAATGGATAGGGTTGTCAGAGCATTTCTAGATCCTATATCTCCAGCAATCGCAACGGAAGCCCCAGCAGCGCTGCCCCCGCCATTGGTTGTGTCGATTGTTAAACTTTCTGTATTGCTTGTAAAGCCATCGACATCGCCATTTAAACTAACAGCTGACGCTGCAGTTGTAATGGCGACATTGGTGTTGAGGGTGGTATTTCCGTTGGCTGTCACTGTTCCAGTTCCAGCCGCTGTGTTGATATTGCCGCTCATCAAAATACCAGTCGCTGAAGTCAGCGAAACCGCTGCAGATCCAGAAGTTGTGGTGATCGCGCCAACCGTCACGCCCCCGTTACCTGTCATGGTAACAAGGTGGAGAGGTGCTGTTCCGCCGATCGCCCCTTGAGCCAACACGGAGCCGGTGCCTGCGCTGACTGTCAGATTGTGCGCACCGTTGATGGTACTTGTGAAAGTCACCGGGCTATTTGTCGTTGTGAATGTTGAATCAGCCCCTAATGAGACGGGGGTATTGTAATTTTGGAAACTCGATGTAGTGATGCCGTTGTTATTGATGTTGGCAAGAGATCCAGAAACATTCAGAAAGTAAAGCGGATTTGTGCTGCCGACAAGACCGGTGAGAGTGACAACTCCCGTGCCAGCCTGCAAGGTCAACCCTTCCGCATTTGCTGCTGCCCCGTCGATTTTATTATCAAAGGTGATCGCTTGGTTGTTACTGGTCAGTGTCGCCGAAATTCCGAGCTGGACATTTCCTGTGTAGTGCTGCGCACCGCCACTAGTATTATAGTTGCCGCCGTTTAAGAAAATGCCGGTTCCAGCTGCTCCAGAATTTAATGTTAAACCTGTGGTAATGCCCGGACTTGAGTTACCGATGTTTCCTAAAGTAATCGTTCCCGTTCCAACCGTTGCAACCAAATTCACTAAACTATTTCTTGAGCCGACATCCCCGTTAATCGTGAGGTTGCCATTCGCAGTATTTCCTGTGAGAGTGAACACTCCCGCTGTGGATCCATCGACATTACCATTAATCAAAACGGCCGCATTCGTCGTATTGATGGTTGCGTTGGCATCAATGGTAAGGTCGCCGGTTGCGGTGAAAGATCCTCCAGCCGTTGCTGTATAAGTGGTGCTGGCCAGCAAAACGCCACCCTTTGAAGTGAGCAGGATGTTGCCAGTTTGGCCTCCAGTTGCTGTCGTAAAGACGTTGCCGCCAAGTCTCACGCCGGCATCGCCTGTCAACGTCAGAGCCCCGAGTGCTGTCCCCGCGCCCATATTGCCGACCATATTGACTGCGCCAATGCCCGCGGTGACAGTGAGATTCTGCGCGCCAACTCCCGTTGCGTTGACTGTGCTGCCAAAAGTGACAGCTGCTCCCTGAGATCCACCCGCCATCGTCGTCAACGTTGTGTTCGCTCCCAGCACCGTATTGCTATTGTATGTCTGCGTGCTTGTTGTCGAAATCCCACCATTATTGATGTTAATATTGCCTGCAGCTGTGACATCTAGGATCGAGAGGGGCGTTGAGCTTCCGACAAGTCCCGTGAAGGTCGCTGCGCCAGCTCCTGCTCGAAGAATAAGACCTTGAGCTCCGCTGAGTGCGCCATCAATTTTATTATTGAAGACAATATTATTGCCTGTGCTGGTAAGAACGGCTGTGGTACCAATCTGCACATTTCCGATGAAATGTTGTGCGCCACCGGATGTATTATAGTTGCCGCCGTTTAAGAAAATGCCGGTTCCAGCGACTCCAGAATTTAATGTTAAACCTGAGGTGATGCCAGGAGTGGTGGTTCCAACGTTACCAAGA
>DASUCX010000181.1:0-9334 GCA_036275855.1 Rhabdochlamydiaceae bacterium | reverse complement strand
GTGGATTAAAGCAAGAGCCTGTTTGAATACCTCTCTACAAGTTTTGAGTCCTGCTATGCGTAATTCATGACCTTCCATGACCATTTCGTTAAAAGCATCGATTGGAAGAATGTGGCGTCCACATTCTTCGATTTTGTCCTCTATTTCATCAATTTCGCCAGTCTGTGCTTCCAGCATCAATAGCCAGAGTTTTTTAAGGTACCATCTGAGCCGGGAATAAAATAGAGAGACATCGGTTCCTGTCATACTTGCTGTGTATGCAAAGAGTCGTTGTAATGCCGAGTGGGCATCCAATGCATGGCGTCTTCTATCATTGCCGGGAGGACAACATAAAGCTAGTCCCAAATAGCAACGGACAGGGTAAAAAGATTCTGGTAACCGAGTCTCTTGTAGATGAGTAAAAACCTCTTGAAACTTTGATCGAGCCTCATTGGTCTTATATTTAAGAATTTTTGTTTCAGCAATGAGAAGGTTTTTTCCAAAGTCATACTTTTCAGATATACACAAACAACTTGAAGAATCGGTTTTTGACTGCGTCGGGTTTGTCTCATAATTTTTGTTCTCACTCGCGCCTTGTCTATTGACAATGGTCGCTTGCTCCGAACATAAATTCTGAGGACCTTCCTTGTCAAATTCCCGATTCTTCAAGTTGTTTGTGTATAGAGGAGGTGCTTTGGCAGTCAAACTTGCGGCTGCAATGCAAGAACAGATGACCTTAGCAGGTGGAGTTTCATCAGGTGATGCGATGGCGATCCACGTGGCTTCTAATTTAGGGCTTCCAATTGTCGCATTCGCCATGCTCGGCGTCAAGCTTGAAACTGTTGGTGTTGTCATAAGAGACTTTTATTTGGAAACCGTGACACTGCACCTATAAAAAGCCATGCTCACGACTGCAACGAGGACAAAGCAAGCGCAAGAAATAAAGAGCGCTCCTAGGCTGTTATTGACATTAGGTAGAACCGTAGTCACTTTTCGTGCTGATGCAGGCTCAGGGGCTGTAAAATCTGTTGCTGCAGGAGGCGGGGGTAGAGCATCGAGTTCTGATTGACAAGTAGCAATTTTTTGTTGGATTTCATCTTTAATCTGCTCTTTTGTCGAAGATGTCAATTCCATAAGACTTTCTAAACAATCTATGAGCCACCTAATTGCTTCGGCTTTGCTAGCTGCGAATTCGTATAGAGAACTCCTTTCGTCATAAAATTTAAAAAGAATTATTTGTGAGCGCGCGCATGATAAATCTCTTTTGGAAGACTCTTTTTGGTAGGAGCTGGTTAACATGAGCAAACATTCGATCTCAACAGCTCGAAATTCGATTCCGTTTTTTTCTCCGGCTTGCGCAAGAACGTTCTTGAATGCATCTCTACAAGTTTTATCTCCTTTTATCTTTAATTCTTTGCCTTCTTTGAATTGTTCCTTGACCTCATCGATTAGAAGAATTTTATTTTTGCAGAAAGTGATTTTAACCTCTATATCCATCAGTGCGTCTTTTTTTTCTATCAAAGGCTGTACTTTTTGAAGGTGCCATTTGAGTTCAGAGTAAAATGAGGAAGCCTTGGATTTTTCCACCTCGTTATAGTTTTCAACAAGTTCTTTTAGTCCTTTGTACGCGGCGAACGCATGTTGTTTTATATCTTCATCTGAATCAGTAGACAAAGCCAGTCCCAACAAGCAACGGACAGAATAAAGGGAGTTTTTTGGTAACGGAGTCTTTTGTAGATATTGGAAAATCGTCTCAAACAGCTTTAGAGCCTCCTTACGCTTGTCTTCAAGAAGTGTTCTTTCAGCAGTCTTAAGGGCTGCTTCAAAAGGATATTTTTCAGGGTTAACGTCGGTTAAAGGAGGTACTAGGGGAGTCGAAGTCTTGGCTGCAATGAGAGGCTGGGCGACTTTAGAAGTAGGAGATGCACTATGTTTAGATGGCGTACGAGGTGGAGTTGTTATCTGCGCTGTTGCTTCTTCAGCTGCTGAGGTTGCCATATAGACTCCTAATTAAAGACTTGGCAAAGATACTACAACGAGCAACAATTTTGGATGAAAGGAAAAAGACCGCAATTCGTATTTTAAGATCGTTGTAAAATCCCGATTTGGCCTCAAATCGGAGTTTTGCAGATCTCATTTTCAAGATATTTGAATCAGCTCAATTTAGAGATGTATACCCAAACAACTTGAAGAATCGGTTTTTGACTGCGTCGGGTCCCTGCGGGCCAGTTCGCTTCGCTCACCTGCTCCGCGAGAAAAAGGTCCCTCGGACCTTTTTTTCGATTCCGCAGCCTCAGAATTTTTGTTCTCACTTGCGCCCCTTTCGGGCCAGTTCACTTCGTTCACCTGCTTTCCTGACAAACAGTCCATCGGACTGTTTGTCGGTGTCCGCAGCCTCTCGGCAATGGTCGCTCGCTCCGAACAAATATTCTAAGGACCTTTCTTGTCAAATTCCCGATTCTTCAAGTTGTTTGGGTATAACGTCGATTCAGAACCACAGAGCCAATGACAACGAAAGCGAATGCTAAGATGACAAAGAGCCTAAGAACTTTCAAAGGATCCCCCACGGGTCCTTTGGAGACCCTGTGGTTTTTTCTGACTCTATTCTCTGGAGCCAGAGTTTGCAATTTGTTATAAAGTTCGCTAATTTTTGCATTCTGGGGAAGTAATGATTGTAGCATGAGGAACAGCTCTCTAAACCTCTCATAAACAAAGAGGTTTCCATGTTTGTGAATAAATAGATTTATTTGGGAATGCGCTTTTAAAGCGAACGTCAGAGCCAGCTCAGAGTTTTCAGTGCGCTCAAGACAACCTTTAGGAAATGCCTTTGCGAAGAGGCCATGGTACACAGCTTTGGCCAAGACAAAATCGGATGTACCTTCTTGACCTAGAATCTGCAGAGCATCATCGAGGATTCTTTTTACTTTTTCAGGGTTGCTCTCTTCTGGAATATCTAGGATTGGTACTAACTGGTCGTA
This sequence comes from Rhabdochlamydiaceae bacterium, assembly GCA_036275855.1. GTDB lineage: Bacteria > Chlamydiota > Chlamydiia > Chlamydiales > Rhabdochlamydiaceae > PALSA-1444. Next base: position 6,377 of record DASUCX010000181.1, on the reverse strand, counting down.
AAAATCCCAAAGAGCAGGAATATGCTTTGAGCACTCTTCAATCTTGTCGTTAACATCATCACAAACTGTTAATTCATCTGAAGTAACGAGTTTTTCTAAGTTTGCAAGTTCTCTGTATATAGATCGTATGCCTAGACAACTTTTGATTTTTTCTTCTTTGGACAACTGCAATATTTTTGCTAACGCGATATTAAGTAGGTTTTTAGCTTGCAGTACGTGCTTTTCCGAATCATTAGCTTTTCCCGGATAGGTGTGAGCCATTGCGATGTGACATTGAGCAGAGCGTATGGGATTTTCATCAGCTGGTTCAAAGGATTTGAGAAATTTTAAAAGAAGGCTTCTGGCTTTCCCGTATTGCTGAGATCCAATGAATTCATACGCTGTTTCAAGACTCTCGCTTGAAGTTTCAGCGGCTTTTAAGGGGGCTGTGGCCTGAGAAGGATTCATTCTTTTTAGGAGAGCTGTTGCCACGTTCCCTGCTATAACAGTGCTTGGGTTTTGCCTTTGCTTTGGAGCTTGAGAATTTGTTGGCTCGGTGGCTCCTTTACGTGCTAATTCGCTCGGTGATGATGTCATAAAAACTCCTGGATTAACAGTCTCTGAGACTTTAGTTTAACCTGGTGATTGAACGTCGACCTAGATGTAAACTTATGCCAATGACAATAAAAGCAAAGGCAAAGGCGACAAAGAGTCTAAATGGTTTCCAAAAATCGCCTACAGGTTCTTTGGTGGCCAGGTAAGTTTTTTCCTTCCCATTCTCCTGAGGCCCAGTTGTGGGGTGTTCATGATCGTAGTAGTATTCGTACACTTTAAGACAGTGTGCATATGTTTCCATGATGTATTTATCCTCAGGGAGTAATCGACTAAGCTCGAAGAATATAGTTTTAAAGCTCTCATAAACGTCGAGTGCTGGGAAGTCTGGAAGGAATGCAGCCTGTTGCGCATACGCTTTTTTAGCGAAATCCAGAGCCAGCTTAGAGTGTTGAGTGCGCTGAGGGCCTTTCTCAAATCTCTTTGCGATGGAAATATAGTGCTCAGCATTAGCCAAGAAAAGGAGGTGGGTATCTTCTTCCTCGGTTAAAAGATCCGGCGCTTCTTCGGTTAAAAGATCCGGCGCTTCTTCGGTGAAAAAATGCAATACTTCATCGACGATATCTCTAGCTTCTTCAGAGTTATCAATCTCATTTGGACGGGCTTGTTCTTGTTGTAACTTCTTGCAAAAATTGATTTGAGTATGGATGTCAGTTGAAAGTTGTTTAATACTGTTTGCATCTTTACAATATGCCTGATTGTTTTTCGATAGTGCTAGAATGTCCTTGTATAAACGTATTATGCACTGTAACTCTTCGGTTATTGTGGGGTTAGACGAATCCTCTTTCTTTGTTATTTCCAACGCGGCATCGAGAGAGTCTTTGGCTTGTTTTAAACGTTCTGCCTGCATATTAAGATCTTTCGAAGGGCTAAAAGTCGATCCGATGTAGCATTCGGCAGACAAGACTAGAAGGGATTTATCGCCTTTGTTGGATTTAATGAGTCTTGAAAGTAAGGTTAGCGCATTTTCGAATCGCTCTTTCTCAATGAGTTCATGAGCTTGATCAAGATACCCGATTGCAAGCTTTTTTGAAGGCCCCGCTGTAATTACAGACGTTGCGGTCGGAGGATTGGATGAGTTGATGGTCCTTGAAGCGACGGCATTTGTAGCATTAACGGTTTGGTCTTTCAGTGGAAATAGAGCTATATGATTTCGTTCTAACCTGTTGTTCATTTTTCCTATAATTTTCGCTGCCATAAAAACCTGGGTTAAAAATTCGCGCGAATGTTACCACAGCAAATGCTTTTATGTGAAGTAAAAAAATCCTTGATAAGAGCGGTGGTATTTATAGGTTAGTTTAATTTGTTGATGGCACGGCGGCCTAGGAAGACCCCAATGCCGACAATGACAGTGGTAGCAAAGAAAAAGGCGACAAAGAGCCTAACATGCTTCCAATGGTCGCCTGCAGGCTCATTGGATACTTTGTGATCATTTTTGCCTCTATTCTTATGAGAGACTTGTTCATGCAGTTTGCGCATATATTCTACAAGTTTTTCCTTGATTGCTGGATCATCGGAGAGTAATTCGCTAAGCCGTGAGAATAACTCTATAAATTGTTTATAAATCCCGAGTTGATGATTTTTTTTAAATGATTCGGCATAGTTCTCATAAGCTTTTAAAGCGCAAGTCAGAGCTAAAGCGCAAGTCATCTTAGTGTCATCAGAACCCATCTCTGCGATGAGAGTATGGCCCTCAGCCCTGGCCAAGTGATAAAGTGGTTCATCCTTAGTTAAAGTCTTCAGAGCTTTAGAGACGATTTCTATGGCTTGTTCACGTTTCTCGGTTGGAATGGTTTGGGCATATGTTAGTTCATCGTAAAAATTGCTTAGGGGTGGGATATGATCTGTACATGTGTTAATATTCTCCATAATAGCGTCACGCAAATTGAGATCATGAGGATCTAAGTCTTTAATGGTCCGGTATAAAGCTTTTATGTTTCGAAAATCTTTGGTTGTTGTTTCAGCCGCAGCCTCTTCCAAGGAGTTTTCTAATGCGGTATCGAGAAAAGCTTTGGCCTTGTTCAGATGAATTTTCTTCTCAGAAGATCCATCCGCACAGGTACAAGCTAATCCAATGCGGCATTGGGCAAATGTAACAAGGAGGAGTGCATTGTCTTCGGAATTTTCGTAAAAAATGAGGAGCTCTGAAAATATGAGTGAAGCTACATCTAATTGTCCATAGTTGATTAGGGTATGAGCTGTTTTAAACCACGATGCGGGGGTTATTGAGCTGGAGTTTAGTGACATCGCACAGTGATTTGTGAAATTCTTGGTGCATTCTTGAAGTGTTTCCTTGATTGATGTATCTTCAGGAAGTAATAAGCTCAACCGGGAAAATAAATCTATTATATAGGCTACATAAAAGGGGACATCTGGTGTTTTAACTCCTCTATTCTCATAGGCAGTCAAAGCTAAAGTCTTGGCTTTTTTAGCATTTTCATTGGCGTCTTCAGTGCTCTTATCGAACGTCTCTGCAATAAGAGTATGGCCTTGAGCTTTGGCGAGGTTAATCTCTGGGGTATCTCCGCTGAGCGAAGGCAGAGCTTCAAGTGCAAGTTCTCTAGCTTTTTCACGATTATTTTGCGCAAGAAGCGTACTGGCGTCCTCCAATACAAAATAAAAATTGTCTAGAAGAGAGATATACTTTGTGCATAATGCAGTTGAACCGGCAATCTGCTCATGGAACTTTCTGTCTTTTGGGACTAACGTGCCAATGGATATGTAAAATTTTCTAATTTCATAAAGGATTTCTGTCAATGGGGCTTTTTCAGTACGGTTCTCAATTGTGTTTGTTAATAGGCAATCGACTATTTTTTTGGCTGCTGATGCTGCTTTTTTTCTTTCTTCAGAAGCTTCTGGATAGGTCAAAGCAATGCCAATATGGCAATTGATGTGTTGATGGACATGGGATCGATCATTTTCTAACTCTTCTTGTAATAACTCTATGATAAGTTGTGCAAACAAGTTTCTGGCTTCCTCCTGGCGCCCCCTCTTTGACAACAATTGGAAAGCTTTTTCGACTCTCTCAATCAGAGGATCTGGTGGAGACTGTACGCTGCTTAAAGTCGTGGAAGATGCGGTGGATGTAGAGGTTGATGAAGTTGAATGAGTTGTTGCCACGGCATCTGTACTCTGTGGAGGTTGACTGTTGCTTAAAGTCGTGGAAGATGCGGTGGATGTAGAGATTGATGAAGTTGAATGAGTTGTTGCCGCGGTATCCGTACTCTGTGGAAGTCCAGTGCTGCTTAAAGTCGCGGAAGATGCGGTGGATGTAGAGGCTGATGAAGCTAGAATAGGTGTTGCTACGGAATTTGTGATAGAAGTGGTTGGATCTGCTGTTTGAGGTTGAGTTGCAGAACTTGGCGGTGAATTAGGCGATGTGACTTGTTGTGTCGACATAAAAACTCCTGTGTTGAAAACTCGAGAGTCAATGCTACAATGACCGATGATTTTAATTTGAGAGAATTATTTCTTCGGCGACAGAGTCGTAAAAAAGAAGGCCTTGGTCTGTGAGGCGGGCTTTGTCTTGATCAAGATGGAGCCATCCTCTTTCTTGAAGCTTTTGATAAAGAGCCGAATTAACGGGAAATTCTTTAAGATCAACCCCGTCTAGCATGCGGAGTTTGACAGCAAGCCTTTCATGGAGGCTGGTAAGGGGAGAGAGTTGTTCTGTGAAATCGACAGGGGTGTTGCCTTCCTGAAGGTGCGAGGAGTATTTCTTTAGGTCGCAGATATTTCGGTATCTTCTTCCTTCCCAAAAACTGAACGCGGAGGGTCCAAATCCCAGAAACGGCCTGCCGATCCAATAGCCAGTATTGTGGCAGGAGGTAAAGCCATCTTTGGCAAAGGCCGAGATTTCGTACCGTTTGAGGCCTAGCTTTTCTAAGGTTTGAGTGGCGAGATTGAGCATCTCTAAACTCTCTTCAGACGAAGGGAGTTGAGGGATCAACTCCGACCGTTTTTTGTAAAAAACGGTTTGAGGTTCGAAGGTGAGATTGTAGAGTGATAGATGGGTAATGGGAAGGGTTTTGAGTTGAGCGAGGGTGTTTTTCCAGCTTGAGAGGGTCTGCTGGGGGATTTCATACATGAGATCGATAGTGACGTTGGAGATGCCGGCTTCTTTGATAGTGTGAACAGCTGAGATGGCTTGCTGGGCGGAGTGGTGCCTGCCGAGGAGTTTTAAGAGGGGATTGTCGAGAGATTGGACTCCCAGGCTGAGGCGGTTGATGCCGGCTTTGGCGAAGGGTTGCATAGAAAAGAGTGTGACATCTTCAGGATTAGCCTCTAGCGTGATCTCGGCAGTAGAGGTGGGTTGAATCCAGGAGAGGATTTCTAAGATGGCTTCAGGGCCGATTAAGAAAGGCGTTCCTCCGCCGAAGTAGACCGAGACGATCTGTTTCCCTTGAAGAAGATGTTTGTTTAGGTCCCATTCAAGACGAAGGGAGGTTAAGAGCGTTTGAGCCGCGCTTGTTTCATGAGGAACCACGAAGAAATGGCAGTAAGGGCATTTGCGCCGGCAGAAGGGAATATGGAAATAGAGAGAAATCTCACCAGTTGTCGGCATCGGGGTCTTCAAGAACGCCGCGGCGCCAGCGATTCTTATCGCTGAAGGGATCTTCGTCTTCTTCCTCGTCTGCTTCAGCTTCTTCGCCTTCGCCTACGGTGGCTGTTTCGGTTCCGCTTTCGGTTTCTTCGCCGCTGGCTGTTTCGAACTCGTACGATTCGGTTTCAGCATCGAGCCCAAAGTCGGTTAGACCTTCTTCAGGGACTTCAATGTCAGGCATGCTAGCCGTATCGGGGAATGCCTGGCGGGCATGCGGAGATCGTTTAGGGGGGGCATACTCTTCCATTGCGCCGCTTTCTTTGAGGAAGCGGAGACGGTCTTTTTCTTCTTGGATTTTTTCTTTAAGACTGATGATTTCAGTCTTATGCTTTTCAATATCTTTTTTGGGGACAAGCCCGAGTTTGAGCCATTGATCCAAATCGGTCAATTCGGCTTCTAATTTTCTAAGACGTTCGCTTTTCATCATCATAATTGCCTCGCTTTCCCCGTTTTAGAGATCTCGATAAAAGAGTTCTCTTTAAAATACAAAAGATTTTTTTGCAAGGAGGCAGAATTATTTCCTGTCAGGCAATTAATCACAAGAAAAATTGAACTTATTGTCGTTCTCTCGTTGTCATGGCCGACAGGAACGAATGAACAATTGGAGACGAAACTAGTGCACCGGCTGTAGCGCCGACAGCGCCCCAAAACAGCAAGCTAGGGATGGAAAAAGACCCTAATGCTAGCATGATGGTGCATCTTCCAAAGAGTCCGAAAACGGTTCCAGCGCCGATCAATACTCCGGCTGCTTGAACTTCGCGAGCGGCATTTTCGTCTTTTTTGGTTATATTACTGACACGTTCACAGAAAGAAGAGATATGAGAAATAATCGGTAAATTAGCCAACCTTGAACAAATAGACATAATAATCCTTTTTTTTTGATGCAATAATTATACTACAAATTAGATTATATGTATATGTAAATATTTTTTTTGAAAATATACATATCTGCATGGTAATGAACAAACATGGACGAGATCTCGTTTTCTAACCTGAACTATGTGGAAGAGCAGTATCAGCGATATTTGGTTAATCCGACTTCTTTGGAGCCGTCGTGGAGGCATTTTTTTGAGGGGTGGGACTTAGCACGAAAAGTTGCACCTGTCACAGAGGCCAGGGAGACAGGGGAGGCTAGGGAGCCTACTCAAAAGATTTTGCCGTCCGGGCTGTGTCAAAGCCCCGG
>DASUCX010000180.1:0-3458 GCA_036275855.1 Rhabdochlamydiaceae bacterium | reverse complement strand
TTGATTACCAATGACGACGGCATCTTCGCTCCGGGCCTGAGATCTCTCTGGCAAGCCCTCCTTAACTACGCTGATCTGAGTATTGTTGCACCTGCCGATGACAATTCCGGTGCAGGCACCGGCATTACCCTAAAGACACCCCTCCGGATCGATGTCGTTCCGTGGGAATATGGAACGCGTGCTTGGAAAGTCAACGGCAAACCCGCTGACTGCGTTAAGCTTGCCCTAGGCACGATTTTAACTGAAAAACCTGATATCATCGTCTCGGGCATCAACCGAGGCCACAATTCAGGCAGGACCGTCTTTTACAGCGGAACCGTCGGCGGCGTCATTGAAGGCGCTCTCAGAAAAATCCCCGGCATTGCGTTTTCTTGCGACGATTTCCAAAAACCTGACTACACCGCTGTTGAAAAATATGTTCTCTCGATTGTCGAGCACGTGATGGAGCATCCCATTCCACTTGGCACCGTTTTCAATGTCAATTTCCCTGATCTTTCAAAACCACTTCAAGGCTACAAATTTGCCCGCCAAGGACAAGGGTTCTGGATCGACAATCCTGATCAAAGAATCCATCCGACAGAAGGGACTCCGTATTTCTGGCTCGGCGGTAAGTGGGAACATCATGAGGAGCCGCATGACAGCGATGTCTCGCTGCTCCAAAAAGGGTACATCACCGTCGTCCCCATCCGCGTCGATGAACTCACCCATCACGACCTCATCGACAGCCATAAATCACTCTTTGAAGAGAAGCTAAACAAATCTTTCAAATGAGCTCTTCCCAGGTGTTTAGATTTCTCTAGACCTTTCAGAAATCGGCTCAACCGATGTCTCTTTCGGCTGGCTGAACCAATGAATGAATCCGCACGATTGACATACATACGCCGAACCACTTTGGTTGAAAAACGACAGCCTAAATAAAGAGAGGAATGTCGTTGGGATCAACGCTTCTCTCTTGTAGAAATAGTTGCATTTGCAGATCTGGCAGCTCAGCGGATGCGAGTTGATCGAAACCCGTGCAGAAACTCCAGGCTGCCATGGCTGCCCGATCTGCCTTTTCCTTTTATAGAAAAGAAAAGGGACGAGCAACAGAATCAAAATCAAACCAAAAACAATCTCAGCATGTGGCGTATTCATAATCAAAAAAGATACCATGTTTGAGAGTAAGAACCTATCCAAATTTATTGGGAGAGGTTCTGTCTAGAAAAAAAAGCCCCCGGACGTTATATAATAGAAAAGTCTCTAAGGAGAAGTTGTCATGAAAATCCGCCATTTGTTGATCGCTGTAGTGCTGACTTTTTCTATTCAGGCAGCTCCTGTAAAAGACAAATCTGCTTGTGAGTGTGGTCCTCAACAATTTTCCAAAGTTTTCACCAAAGTCGCTAAACAGGCCACCCCGGCTGTGGTTTTTATCGAAGTGGAGATCAATCCGGCCGATAATGACCAGTTCGGGTATCCAGATGGACAAGGTCCCTACTCCCCTTTTAATGACGATTTCCTCCAACGGTTCTTTGGTTTCCAAGGAAAACCCCAGGCACCTCAACCCCAAATTGGACAAGGCTCAGGAGTCATTGTCTCAGCTGACGGCTATATCATGACCAATGCCCATGTGGTCAAGGGGGCAGATAAGATAGAAGTGACACTCAACGATGGCGAAGTGAAAACCGCGACATTAATCGGAGCCGACCCGCATACAGACTTAGCGGTCATCAAAATGGAGAATACAAAAGATTCTCCCTACCTTAAATTGGGAGATTCCGACGCATTAGAAGTTGCCGAATGGGTGATTGCGATTGGAAGCCCCTTTCAGCTCCAAGCGTCCGTCACTGTCGGCGTTGTCAGCGCTAAAGGCCGGCAAGGCTTAAATATTTCCGATCTGGAGGATTTTATCCAAACCGATGCGGCGATCAACCCAGGCAATTCGGGCGGACCCCTCTTAGATTTAAATGGGAACGTCATTGGAATCAACACCGCCATCGTCTCCCGCAGCGGCGGATATATGGGCATCGGCTTTGCGATTCCGAGCAACATGGCCAAAAATGTCATGGATCAAATCATCAAGAAAGGATCTGTCACACGTGGATTCCTCGGCGTGAGCCTGCAGCCAGTCGACAAAGAGATCGCAGCTGGATTCAATCTTTCTAAAGTAGAGGGTGTCTTGATCTCCGGCATTGAAAAAGGATCCCCTGCTGACAAAGCAGGCCTCCAACAAGGAGATATCATTTTAGAATACAACAACAAACCGATCAAATCGCTTCAGTCGTTTAGATACGACATTTCTATGATGAACCCCGATAGCAAAGTAAATCTCAAGGTCAACCGCAAAGGCAAGATCATGAACATCGCGGTGACACTCGGTTCTGCCGCAGAAGGCGGATCTCCTGCCGTGATCTCTCAAAAACTGGGCATTGAAGTGGAGAATTTGAGCACGGAAATGCGCCATCAGCTTGGGTATACTTCCGGTGAGGAAGGTGTTGTAATCACGAAAATCAAACCCGGCTCTCCTGCAGCAATGGCAGGCATCCGCCCCGGATTTTTGATCCAGGCGATCAATCATAAAAAAATTGCTAACACGAGCGACTACGAAGCAGCCCTGAACGAAACCTCTCAAAATAAACGAGTCCTGTTGCTCGCCCGTAATGGCAAAATGACAAGATTTTATTCGATTCGCATCGATTAAAATTTTTAGACCTCTTTCGAATTTAAGGGTTCGTCGATTTTCAGGATTATTTTGGCCGATTTTCGATTTTCTTTGCAGGGGTCATATACGTCTGGATATTACCCCTGCAAAGAAAATCGAAAATCGGCTCAAAAGAACCTGAAAATCGACAGAACCTTAATTTCGAAAGAGGTTTAATTTGGGCCATTGATTTCTACTGGCTCAGCTGATATCATCTTTGGCATGTCGATTGCCATTGTTGTCGGGATGTATGCTATGTGGTCCAGTATGTTTTCACTGGCCAAGATTGCGCTTCAATATAGTCCGCCCATCTTCTTGACCGGCTCCCGCATGATGCTGGCTGCACTCATTTTATTAGGATATTTACTGATCACTCAAAGGTCTTCTTTCAAGCTCGATAGAAAACAGTGGCTCTCTATTGGATTGCTCGCGTTTTTTAGCATTTACCTGACAAATATTTTGGAATTTTGGGCCCTGCAATATCTCTCTGCAGCCAAGGCCTGCTTTATCTATAGCCTCTCCCCTTTTTTTGCGGCGTTCTTCTCCTACCTCCATTTTGGAGAAAAAATTAATAAGACCAAAGCGATTGGCCTCTTGATCGGCTTCTTAGGCATTATCCCGGTGCTGACGTTGCAGACCGGTGTTGAAGATCTCATGAGTGCGTTTTCATTCTTCTCTTGGCCGACCTTAGCGATCGTCGGCGCAGCCATGAGTTCTGTCTACGGCTGGGTTTTGCTCCGTCTGATCGTCAAAGATCAAATGACCTCCCCGACCATGGCCA
>DASUCX010000179.1:0-8646 GCA_036275855.1 Rhabdochlamydiaceae bacterium | reverse complement strand
GGTAGGAATTTCAAAGTTTTCGTTCTTTGTCCGGCTTACATAAAACGTCGGAGCCAAACGACGCGCTACATATCGATTCCGAATGGCTCCGTCCGCAACCGATAAGAGATGAGATAGGCGAGCGTTGAGCGGCACCTCATTAGCTCCATGGATTAATTCTTGAAATTTGAGAGCAGTGTTTTGGGGGACTAAGTAAAAACCTTCGTGGTTAAGAGAGCCTAATGATTGAGTCACTGAGTTAGCAAAACTTGTATTTTTGGTCGAAGGGAATTGATCAAAAAGCTTATCAACGAACCGCTTTGAAATTTTGCCTTGACCAAACGATCGGCAGAGCAACATCAGTTCATCGGTCAGTTTCTGGGCTTCTTGTCGCTCATTCAAATACGCTTCCTGAATCCCTAGTTTTTCGAGGCGATGTTGAATCGCTTGCTGCCAACAGGTTTCAAAATTTTGCTGTGCGTCGGGGTATAGAGTGATAAATTCTGCTTTGTAGGAGGCGGCTTGTCTGGCATCCCCGACATAAAGAAGGCCTTTTAAAATGGTGAAGCACGCATCAACAGTAAGACCGTTTCTTTGCTGAAGCTCTTTTTTGCTTTGCAAAATGGCATCCCTCAAGGCTGGAGAAGCAAGATTAGGGATCTTATTTTTTCTGTTTGCCGAGAGTTGATACAGGTTCTTTAAATCCCATTGATCGGGTTGATCAATAGGGAAAAGAGACTGCAAGGAATGGATGCCTTCAAGATTGTCCCAAGTCTTTTTGTAGTGTTCATGCCCATTTCGAATGGCTTCTGTCCACAGATCTTCATGGGGCTTAGGCATACTTGGATAGCTGTCAAAGGGAATGGAATCAGGAACGAGATTAGCTCTGGCACTGACATGATAGGCCCAGGCTGTTCGGATAGCGTCGGCATATCCTCCTATCCCAAAGGATGAGAGTAAGAAGAACCTTTCTGCTAGCCAATGTTGGTTCGTGCATAAATCGTGCTGAATTTGCTTTTTCTGAGCTTGAATTTCCTCCTTTGTAAGAGAATTTTTTTGAACAAGCTGAATTCCTATAGGGATGCCATGCGTATTTAAATTAAAGCCCGTCCCCTGCAAGAACTCTCGAGTTTGTTGAATTATTTCGACTTGTAACAGATCGAGCACGCGTTGCGGGTCATACAGACTCCAATCGATGGCGTTAAGGTTAACCAGAGGTAATGGAGTCGATTCATTAAATATCCGGGTATCTAAAAGTAGCTGGAGTTCTGGGGGAATCGCGCTCGATGACTGTTGATGAACCGGTAATGGAGGCGTCAGATTAACAGTTTGAGATTGGGCTAAAGGCCCAGTATTGTTCTGGACCTGATTTTGCGCAGGGATTTGCACGGGGTTTTGCGCAGGGTTTTGCACAGGAGCAGGATGTGATTGGAAGATTCTATTGAGTTCGTGTTTTCGATCGAAAAAAAGATTGCCTAGAAACCGGCGAACGTGAGTCCCAATCCATTTTACCCAGGCATTAAGGGAAAAATAGGAGCAGGTCTCTTGTTTAAATAGAGTCTTTCCTTGTTCTCCCAATAACTGTATTTTCTGGGCGGAACGGATGACCCAAGTATGATCTGAATTCTCTTTTGAAAGGTTCATTAATCGTTTGACGAGGTCGTTGAGTCGATAATCGACGAGTGTGAGGGGCTCCTGATAATAGCATCCTCCTAGAGGTCCAATCCTAGGCTGTACATTATTCAAGAGCCGAGTGGTTTCTTTTTGAGACTCTGCTAAAGATGTTGTTTGCTTAGTTGTCATATTTTTATAGGCGCGAAGTTTACCTGTTCTCTCATTTAAGCGCATTAGTTATAATCTAAATTTATGGATACCCTCGTTTTAAAGTTCGGCGGAGCCGCTGTCGCTAAGCCTGAACGATTCTCTCAGATCGCCGACCTTATCTTAGAAAGAACGCGTCATTACAAAAAAATTGTTGTCGTTGTCAGCGCCATGGGCAATATGACCGACGAACTTTTGACTTTAGCTAGGCAGGTCCATCCCTCTCCTCCTAAACGGGAGCAAGACATGCTCATTTCGGTGGGAGAAAGGATCAGTATGTCGCTCCTTGCGATGGCCCTCGATCTCAAGGACAAGGTCGCCTTGAGTCTGACCGGGAGTCAAGCAGGGATTATCACGACATCAAATCATGCTGAAGCCAAGATCATTGATGTCCGGCCGCACCGTGTCGTCAAGGCCTTAGATGAAGGAAAAATCGTTATTGTGGCGGGATTTCAAGGGGTTAGTAAAGCAGGGGAGATCACGACGCTGGGCCGCGGAGGGTCAGATATAACGGCCGTGGCCCTAGCTGTTGCGCTCGGAGCTGAAAAAGTCGAGTTTTATAAGGATGTCCCGGGAATTTTTGCAGAAGATCCGAAAAAAAATCCGGATGCTGAATTTTATTCGACTTTAAATTATACCCGGGCCTTAGAGATCACGCAAAAGGGGGCCAAAGTGCTGCAGAGCCGCTGTATCGATCTTGCTGCTAGAAACAACCTTCCGCTTCATGTCCTGCCGTTCAGTCGGCCCAAAGAATCGGGAACATTGATTGGAAAGCTCCCGCGGTTAGCTTCTCCGGCTCTGATTTATGAGGATGGATGATCATCAAAGAGGGTCTCTATTCTCAAGTGATAGAGTCTTCCTTAAGACAGCTTTTTCCCGACCCTTTTTTCTTTGCCACCTTGAAAGACGATATGCTGCAGCAGTTCGAGATCGCGCTGCCCATTTTTCGATGGTTTTGGAAAAATGATCACCTTTCTTTGCATCTAGTCTGCCGCCACCGGTTAAATATTGGTAAATTTTTCTATGAAATGATCCACCGCTGGCTGCTTCCCGGAACACGGCTCGATGTTGCTTTTTCGTTTGCTTCCGATTTTAAATTCATCGAAGGATCCCATCTTTTTACGCTGGCTGAGATGGCGATCCGCCTAGATCAAGAGATTGATAAAGCGCATGTCGAACACAATCTCAAGGTGATTGAAACGGAAATCCGTCTGGGGATGGTCTCTGTCTATCATGCCAGCCGCTTGCTCGATATGCATCTGCTCTCTGCAGCAGAAAAAAATGGGATTCTCCAAGAAAAGATTTCTAAGCTCATCCAAAGAAACCCTGAAGAGATCGACTACGATATCTTTGGCGAGCTGCAGCATTTTACCGTGATGAGCAAAGACGAATTTAAAACACCGCGGGACCCGCACCATTTAAGCCGCTTGATCACGTTGTTTTATCTTTTCAGAAAATCGATTGAACGAGACCGCGAAAAAAGGGGTGACAAACGTCATATTCGGCTTAAACTCGCTTCCGTCAAACTCGATCTTCCTTGGGGGGTGAAAAAAGTTCTGGGCGTCTGTGTTGCTTTGAACTTTCTTCGTCCCAATGAACTCTTTGAAGAGCGGCATCTTGTTCGCGCCTTACAAAATGGGCTTGCCGGCATCAAAGCCGTGCCCGATTCATTCTTTGTCAACCAAGGCGTCGACGACGGTATCCACACACTCTATTTGGAGATCGAAAAAGAAAGCGGGCAAGATTTTACTCGTGCTGATATCCAGCACTTCCGCCGCTTTCTCCCTGAAGAGGTCAAACGGACTGTTGAAGTGCCGCTCAACTCTCTTTTCATGCCCCGCAATGAAGAAGAAGTGATCCGGCATGTCGTTTCTCTTTCTGGCCAGCTCCGCTTTGTTAAAGATCTTCCACAGGTCATTTTGATCTTTGACGAACAAAAAGAAGGAGATCTCTATTTCACAGTCCTTCTTGTTAGGATCCTTTATCCCAGCAGCGCGTCGATCCAAACTTTATTTAGTAAAGACGACAGTTTTATGACCTATATTCCAGATCGGGTGAAAAGGGTGGGGATGCTTCGAAAACGGTATCCGAAAGAGGCGACGATCTTTCGGCTGAAGTTTTCTTCGAAATCGTTCTTGCGCGATGACCATTCCGTTGATCTTTTCCGCGCCCGCCAATCGATTATTCAAGAACTCCAAAGACTAGTGGGTGATGTCCGGGATTATAATGGCGGCATGATTGCGAAGCAGATCGAGCTATTGGATAGTCTCCAAAAGCAAATCGGTGCTGATAGGGCCTCGAACAGGCTCCTGGAAACTTTCTTTCATGCGATTTATCCGATCGAATCGCGCAGTATTATTCCTCCGCAGCAGTTCAAGAAACTTTTTTTTCTTTGGAAACAGCTTTTAGATGATCCGTCTCAAAAAATCGCGACGGATCAAGATGAGCTGGTTGTTTATGTCATGGCAAGATCAGGCCATTTGCCTGAAATTGATCCGGCGAATTTTGCTGAGATGCAGCTGATCAGCGCAAGACCTGAGCAAGAAGAAAAATTCTTGGGCTATCTTTTTTTCTCTCAAGATGTCACGGAGCGGGAACAGTTCTTAGAAAATGTCCCTTCTATCGAAATAAAATCGGTGATTTAATAAACCTCTTGCGTAACTCAGGTTCTGTCAATTTTCGGGATTATTTTGGCCTATTTTCGATTTTTTTCGCGGGGGTCATATACGCTAGTTGATATTACCCCCGCGAAAAAAATCGAAAATAGGCCAAAATAATCCCGAAAATCGACGAACCTGAGTTATACCAATCCTCAGTAAAAACCCTACATTTGAGCGCGTCAAAGCGCCTAATTTCCACGATCGCAAACAGCATTGTATTTGCCTAATACTATGCTGTTTGCGATCGTGGAAATTAGGCAGCTTTCACGCAGCTGAAATGTAGGGTTTTTACTGAGGATTGGTATTACGCAAGAGGTCTAATATCAGGCAATTTCCCGTAGACCAATCGCAACTTTATGTGTCATAAACATCGAGAAAACGATTGCGCCGATGCCAACGATTGCGACGATCTTCCATCGGTAGCCGTTGTCTTTTTTGTCAGGGCTCTGTTCGTAGATCTGATGCGTTAAGACTTCGGCTGCTTTATAGACACCGACGATGGTTAGCACTGTGCCCACTCCCATCCAAACGACATTGCGATTGAGCTGCTGCGCACCCACAGCTGCCATAGCTTTACCGATCTCAACTAGCGAAAACATTTTCGGTAATGAATTTATCAATGAACAGGTTTGCTCATAGGCGGAAACGCTCATAATGACAGCTTGGAGTTTTTTGTCGGCAACTACTGCCGCTGCAAAGAACTTTTCAGTGCTCAGAAGCTGTTGAAAAAACTGTGAAATAGTAGACGTGGGATCAATGGATACCGCAGGGAGAGAGGTGATTAACTTTACAAGGGCGTCTATCTGAGGTTGAATGGTGCTTAGATTTGATGACATAGAAATTCCTTTGGTTTTGAAAAAGATTGTTAAAAAATCTTTTCGGCCTATTAACTATCCGCCGATCTTTTAACCCGTATATTATATGACAGAAAGGATAGAATTTCAAGTAGATAAACAAATTTTGAAACTCCTTGGGTATAATGACGACTCACTTTTCAAGAAGCTCGGAAAAGTCGATGATGTGTGAGAAAAATTCTTGCTCCTCCACTTCTTTTTTTACGCCATTGACATGGATAAGTACGAGACGCATTGAATAACCTCGAGGCAATTTTAGTGCTTTTAGTTTTTTTTGCATTTCTTGGATGATGTCTGTGCCAATGGGATCCCGATGGAATTTAATCTCACAGATATAAACGACATTGAACCGGGTTTGGATCATATAATCGATTTGAACACCGGATTTATTTCTAGTTCCTCGCTGAAAATAGGGATTATCTATTTTGATATCTGCAGGATTAATACTTAAAATTCGGTAAATCGATTGACGGTTGTTGAGTACGAGATTTTCAAACTGCAGTCCCATGATGGATAGCCATCCTGCTGGTAATAAATCTCGATTTTGCAAGATGCTGGGCCTATTAGGTTCAATATAGCGCAAGTAGAACCGCAGATAATTGTCGCATAAGCGATACAGGCTCAATTTGGAAAATTTGCCGGATTTTAAACTCCAGGTATAATCGCGAGTTAAATATCCCGTTTTAACGAGCTCATCTAGATATTCGCTATAGACGCCACTTTTTTCTGTTTCAATTTCTTTGAAGATCTTAGCTTGATCAGCTGGTCCATGAGCTAAAGTGGTGATAATTTTTTTATAAACGGGTGCACGAGCTCCAAATACCTCAGAAAAAATACGTTCGAATTCCAAAAACAAAAGACCTTCTTTACGAAAACAGAGTCGGCGTATGTTTTCCTCGGCCGAGAGTTTGGGATTAATTGATTCAAGGTAAAGTGGTATTCCTCCTGTCACACTAAGAACCTTAAACTTCTCTGTTGCCGTAATATTCTTTTCATAAGGACGCCAAAAATGGCTGCATTGATACAAAGGCAATTCTTGCAACACAATATCCAGCGCTATTCTGCCGAAAAAGCCCGTACTCCGAAGAATGTGTTTTTCGATCCATGCCGACATCGAACCACTGAGCAGCAACACCAGTTTGGGGTTTTTCTTAAAATACGAATCCCATGCAGTTTTGAGTTTGCCAAGAAATGAGGCATCTAAAGATCCCATCCAGTTGATCTCATCCAAAATGATTAAGACCTTTCCCTTCTTGGTAATCTGATGAAGAGAGCTGAAAAGGAAATCCCAATCATCGAAGCGTAATTGCCGCAGGCCCGATTGCGTTTCCAGTTCATTGGCAAAATGTCGCCGCTGCATCTCATCGGTCATGCCTTTCTCTGGAGGAAGACCTACAAATATAAAATGGTTATCGAAAGATTCCGCAAATTTTTCCGCTAGTCTACTTTTCCCAATACGGCGGCGCCCTCTTACAACAACCAATCGAGCAACCTTTGAATCGAGCAATTCTGCCAATATTCCAAGTTCTCTTTCACGACCGTAAAAAGGATCTAACATTTTTTACCTTTGTTTTTTAAGAAGTGCAAATCAGTATTGTGGTGTCACGTTTTTTAATTTCATTGATTAACAAGCGCTTATGTTGGGGTTAAGACTTCACCAAATCGCATAAATGCATTTTGGTGAAGTCTCTGTAACTCTATCAGACTGCACCAAATCGCACAAATGCTTTTTGGTGCAGAGCACAAGGCTGAACACCTCTTAGCCAATTCCTTCAATATTAATTGGTTATGAACTTGACAATAGATGCGGTTGTAAAGATCAGCCGATGAAAGAAGCTCATCTAGATAGTTCAGCGAGCAGGGCAAGGATTGCTTGCGAAGCTTGCAGAATCTCATGCACAGGAGCAATCACCTGGGTATTTAAATGAGATTGAATGAGTTGATCAAAGGCTATAGGGAGGTTTTGAGGAGAGGTGGCCAGCTCTTTTTGCAAGGCTTCTTTGACCCCATTATCTCCTTGATGCGGAGAGCGTCGGATGAAAGATAGGGCGTTAAATAGACGTAGGAGATCTGCCGAGCGGTTCTCAATAGGCGAGAAAGGATAGCGATAGAGCTGTTGGATGAAAGGATCGAGCCAGCTGAACTGATTTCCAATGGTTTCTAATTTTTGGGCAGGCGCGATTTCTCCACTTTGAGTCAAATAGCTAGCAGAGAGAAGCGCATTGTCTTTAATGGAATGCGTATGCCGAAGGGAAACAGAATGTCCTCCTGTCGTAGGGCGTGTCGAAAGTAAATAATGCAGGTCTGGATCAGAAGTTGCTGGGACGGGAAGCCAAAACAGAAGGGTTTGCACGCTTTTTTCTAAGACTGCAGCAGCTCTAAGAAGCAGGGTAGAGGAGTAGCTGCTGCACCATGAGGATGTAGAAGTCTCTTGCAGGAGCGTTTCGATCTGCTCGATGTTGACTTGAATAACATAGAGGTTGGCGTGGATTTCCTCCTTACGCCGGATCAGATGCGCAGCTCGTTCATAGTGGGAGAGGCGTGGAACCCTAGTGATCTTACAGGTGACCTTTAAGAGAAGATCTAAAGAGGCGCTAAAAGAGACTCGAGAAAGTGCAACCTGTGCGGGGGATTGTAGTAAACTTTTGTCTTTCAGACCCATCAGACATCCCATGACGGAAGAAACAGCTACGAAGGGAGTGGTGTGAGCTGGCAGCGACTGATGAATATCAGTCAAAAGAAGACCCAGAGCCGATAGGTTATCCTGGATCAGCTGATCAACGAGTTTTATCGTAAAGGCCGGATCTTCTTGTTCAACCAAATCTGCAAGCAGTCCCATCCAAGGATGGGTTGTTAGAGCATAGCGTGCAGGCCCTGTTAAAAATCCGTCGACAGCGGAAGCGATTTTGACGGCTTTTTCCCATTCTGCTGGATCGGCATTGGGGCGCATAGGTAGAAAAGAAGTGAGAAAGTTTGAAGGCTGATGGCTCGATTTCAGCAGCTGTGCTAATGTTTCAGGCACTACTTTACTCTGCGATGCGTGGGGCAACGCGCGGGCAAGTGCTGCCAACTTGACGCTTTGCTCAAGGGCATATGCTTCATGTGTCAATAGAGTTTGGATCTGCGGCACCGAAAGCTCTTGAATTCCAGCAACGAATAAATCTTCGATCGATCCAAGATGGTAAACGACTTGCGCATGAAAATCTCTCATACTGACTAAAGAGGCTGCATCTAGCGCATGAGTTGCAAGAGCTAAGGATTGACCAATTTGCTCAGCAGAGGAGTGGAGGAATTGGATAGGAGATAAGAGGGGCTCTGTGGAAGTGTTTGCT
>DASUCX010000178.1:0-2557 GCA_036275855.1 Rhabdochlamydiaceae bacterium | reverse complement strand
TTTACTTAACACAATTATATTCAAAGGTTTAATTGCGGTATTATTATAATTTTAGTATAATATTAGCCGAGGATATTAAATATGACTGCAATTAAAAACGGTTTATTACTAGCAGAAAGCATCGTTACCGGAATCGGCCCTGCGTACAACAATCTTGTGCGTGCCTTAAGTAGCGAAGGAAGCAAGTTGTGTGTCGCGGAATCGAACTGGGAGCTCGCAGGCGGATGCGGGACACTCTCAAACTACCTCATAAAAATCTTTAATACTCTTGGAACTGCTTTTCACCTATTCACGCATCATATCCCTTCTCAGGTTATTGCTATCGGACATGCGATGAATTTACTTGGGACTCGCGCAAGTGTAGGGGTCATCGGACTAGCGACCTCTACTTTCCAATTGGTTAAAGAATCTATATCTTACCATCGTCAGATGAAATTCCTTTCGATTTTCAAAAAAGCTGCTTGGACAGGCCAAGAGACTAAAGTTGCTTTAGAAACCACAATTGCCAATTTTGACAATGAGAAATTCCAGCAGCAGATTCCTTTAAAATTAAGAAACATCATCAAAGGTAATAAAGGCAAGCTGAACACCCTATTAAGAGGGGTTAATTCAGGAGATGAAAAAGCGATAAAAATAGCCGACCGCGTATTCCAACACTGGGCAGGTCGAAACGTTTACAACCATCTCGTTGAAATTGCCAAGCTGCCTGAAGTTGAAATTGAACGAGCGCTCCCCGATTGGATGAATAGCGACCTCCTTATCCAGGGTGGGGCAAAAGCCTATCTCACGGATCTCCTTCAAAGGGTCGATAAAGGCGAACAAAAAGCAGGCAATGAGGCAACAAAACTCATCGAGACTGTGCACTCTTATGCGGCCAAAAAACGGATGGTCCATATCATTAAAATACTCGGGGCCGTCATGGGAATCATTGGTTGTATCTCCTTCTTTGTCGTATGTCCTTTAGCTTTTGTTATCACATTGACGGTTATATCGATTCTGATTGCAGTCGCTGCCTATATGTATAACGCCGGTTATGTCGAAAACCGTGAAGACCGATTTTCTTTCAAACTGTGTATCCCAGAAGCTATACGCAATGCTCCCGCCTCATTGAGCAAAAAAATCTCAAAATGCGCTGATAAAATCAGTGCAAAAATCAATGCGAAAATCGCCCCCAAAAAACCGGAGCACTTTCACCTCTATGATGAAAGAGCCATGCTCCCTTATGATGAAACAGCCATCGCGGAAGAACGCCTTCAAAGGCGAGCCCGTCTGGCTGCCCACTTCTCAGCTGCATAATTCTTAGTGCAATTCTTTAGCTCTATTAAAGGTTGCCTGATAGGCGTCTTTGATGATTTGGGAAATCTCTTTCTCAGCAAGACGCTTCCAATCGCTCCGTAACCAACCACTGCAATTTTCATGTTTGATTTATAAATGTGATCATCTTATATGTTTAAGTAAAAAAGGACATTATGAAAGACGCCGAACTCAAAAAACTCAGAACTTCCGATTATCCCATCAATCCGCTCATCCTGAATCGATGGTCGCCTCGATCAATGACGGGTGAAGGAATGACAGATGAAGAGCTCTTTCCCCTCTTTGAAGCGGCCAGATGGGCTCCTTCCAGCTATAACAATCAGCCTTGGATTTTTATCTACGCTCATAGAGATACGCCGCAATGGAAGCCGCTTTTTGATCTGATGATTGAATTCAACCAATCGTGGACGAAAAATGCCGCTGTTTTACTAGTCATCGTTTCTAAAAAGACCTTCTATCATAATGGCAAACCCAGCCATACCCATAGTTTGGATACCGGGTCCGCCTGGATGGCACTGGCCTTGGAAGGCGCATCGCGCGGTTATGTTGTTCATGGCATGGAAGGCTTTGATTATGACAAAGCGCAAAAATCACTCCAAATCCCTGATGATTATCAAGTCGAAGCAATGGCGGCGATTGGTAAACAGGCTCCCAAAGAAAAACTCCCACCAGAGCTACAAAAAAGAGAAGCTCCTAGCCCTCGCCGGCCGATTCAGCAATTTATTATGAATGGAAAATTTGAACAAAGGATCGAGCAAGCCTAAGAGGATGTCTAAAAGCTTGCCCGATTTAGAATGCTCTTTTATCGAGCAGCTCTTCGTGAACGACGTGAACGAGCACTTTTTGTCTTTCTTCTTTTAGAAGATCTGCGAGCAGATTTACGTGATTTTTTCTTAGCCATATAATCTCCTTGTTGGCTTGTAGGAGTTAAGTTAATACAACCCACCTAGGATTATATAAACACATTTATATTCCCTACAATTCAATATATAACAAATTTAGAAATTATTAGCAAACAACTTGTGTTAAAACATGAAAACCACATTAGAAACAAATGCTTTGTTGCATTTTCATTTTTCAGATTTAAATTGATTAATACCATTTATACACAAATGAATTCAAAAATTTGAGAAATGCCAAGGAGGCTCCCTAAATTTTGCCAGGCGTAGCCGGCGTCGAAGCAGCTCAACTTGAGTAAGTTGAGCGATGCAGACGGGGAGAAATTCAGGGAAAAGCTGACGCA
>DASUCX010000177.1:0-10164 GCA_036275855.1 Rhabdochlamydiaceae bacterium | reverse complement strand
TTTTGTTGACGATCTCTATGAACTTCTGACAACAGGGCGGCTTAGAAGGGTTGTTGAAGGCATTCAATATAGTGTCCCGATGAGTTTGACCTTTGGCGTTGGAGATTTGAGGCGGATGATCGATCCTTCAAGAGAATACTGGGCTTCTCCTGGATTAATCGCGGCATTAGAAGCCGCCGAATTAATTCCCTCTCAAGCACCACTAGAGCAAAAAATGGTGTGGGCAAAAGAGAAGCTTTCAGGGCACGCTTCGATCACCGTCCAGCAGCTGTTAAAAAAAGTCATAACCCCAGCAAAATTTGAGGAAGCGTGCACTGCTTTCAAAACCGTTGTGGATAATGCGCTTCTCAAAGCCTGGGAATTTACACTTGCTTCATTTTCTGATGTCAAAATGGAATTTTCAGGATGGAATTTGAATTGGAGCGTCAGCCTAAATCCCGAAGAAAAAGGCGGAATTGGCGCTGTGCTCTATGAGGCATTGGAGATAAAGCTTCGAGAGGCGAATGAAAAAATCGAGGAATATCATCAGGCTGCACAGGAGGCTTTCGATCAGCTGAAGGTTGCTGAGAGATTAATGAGTCAAGCCTCAACAGAAGTGGAGATGCGCAGAATGCGGGCTGAAGGCCAGGCAAAAGCGCATCATTTGAGGGTCTGTGAAGAACTGAGAGATGAATTCAGGGTGAAGGCGAAGATTTATGCGGAATTTTTTGGTTTTTTGATCCGCCAATACGCGACGAAATTCCAGGAATATTTTCAAGAGATCTACGATGCAGAAATGCCGGAGCTTTTCCAGGGCCCTTATGAAGACCGCATGGCAGGATTTAGGCTGGTTTTTAAACATGGGCGTAGCGACAGCTCGCTTTGGACATCGATCCATGATCAAGCGGAGTTTATCCAGGCGCTGACGCAGTTTTTCACCCTGATCGAGCAGCCGATCTCCCATGCATGCGGGACTGATGCCGAGAAAAAAATTGTCGAAGAGATGACGACCATTGTCATCCAGCATGTCCGTTCAGATGCGTTTATTCAATCGGTGATGAAAAAAGCTGCTGTATCTCACAGGCTCCCGTGGGCGTATCTCTCCGGAGGGTCGATCAGCCAGCTGGTGCCGCTTTATTTCCGGATACCGGCTTTGCAGAGGGAATCAAGAGAAATCCAAGATGAACTCGATCTCTTTGTCTTTTTACTCGAGACTATGAAAAGCCTCCCCATGACAGAGAGATTTTTGAAAGATCCGGAAGAAAGGCTTTTGCTCGAATCTCCGACCCATGTTTTTTCCTTTTTGCCGGGTTCTTCCCTATTTAAAGAGGGGTGGATCGACAAAGGGTTTACCTATACATGGATCAGAGATCAATTTTTGGTGTCGGGAAAGGCATTTTACAGCTCAATTTGGCTCTCATCTGCCGAGCAACGAGAGCTCCTGCGGCGCCTTTCCATTCAGGGTGAGGCCTCTTCTTCTGCCACACTTGAAATGTTTGCTGCTAGGTGCCCCCATATTCCGAAAAATGAGATGGCGACATTTCTTTATCAGACCCTCCCGCTTGTTCCACGTCAGGAGTGTAAAGCCGTTTTACAGCAGCTTTTAGAAGTCAAAAATCCCGCAATCCCTCATGAGCTGCCTGACTTTTTATCTTCTCAGGAAATTCAACAGCTGGCCCAGATTCAGATTGGGGCGGATGTCGATCGGCATGAGCAAATTGCTACTCGTGCTCAAGCCTTAAAACTAGCCCCCACCCCCTGCATTTTCGCCGATACAAACTGGCCACAAGGTTATTTTGCGTTTGTCATTGATCCCTTGACGCTCAATTTGGAAATTTGGAAGTCGGATAAAGTCGGTTCTTTTGCCTCGCCACTCCCTCTTGTGAAAAATTGGCTGGGCAAAGGAAAACAGTTCACGTGGACTATTACCACAAATAAGATTTGAATTTTGAGGCCACGACTCTTAATATGGCTGGATGAAAAAATGGTTTCTTGGAATTTGTGTTAGTGCGCAGTCGTTTCTTGTCGCCTTATACATGGGCAACCCTGCCGAACCCGAAATGATCGACACGGGGCTATTTATCCCTTGCGATGCGAATTTTGGGCTAAAAATTGGGTATGAAGGTGACTATGTCTTCGATCGTGTGCTCAAATCGTATAAGGGATCGAGAGGGAAGATTGATCAATTCGAGATTTTGATGAACCAAGGCGTCGTGATTCTCAATTACATCGATCGTTTTGAGGTTTATGGAACCGTCGGCTCGATGAGGAACCACTTCTGGTATCGGCCCCAGGTCAATCATATCGATCATAAACGGAGAGAATTCGAGACGGACAACCGCTGGACGGCTGGAGGAGGGGTCAGGTTGTTGCTGGCTCAATGGGGAAATACGGGGCTTGGCCTCGATGGCAAGATCCAATATGGACAGCCGAGGATCCAATGGATCACCGTCAATGGCGTTTCATCGTCCTCGCATGGACGGGTAACCTATCGAGAATATCAGGGATCGGTTGCGGTTTACCATACGATGGGCTTTTTTACGCCATACCTGGGAGCCAAGTATACCAATGTGCACACCAATGTCGGAGGGATCTCCAAAACCGTCTACCCGCATCGACATTTTAAGATGACTAACAGGTGTAAATTCGGCATGGCTCTGGGGTGTACCCTTTCCCAAGGGAAAAAAATCGATGTGAACCTCGAAGTGCAGCTTGTTGATGAGCAAGGCGTGACAGTCGGCGGGAACATTAAATTCTAAAGAAAGGAGCGGGAAGTCACCTTCCCGCCCCTAGCAAATCAAGAAATCAAGAAACTAGCGCTTACGTCTAGATCTTTTCGCTTTTTTAGCTTTTTTTCTTTTTTTAGCCATTCTTTCCTCCAAGGTTAAAAGAATATTCCTAAGAGACGAAACCAAAATCCGTTTAACAGTCTCTAAACTTCTGCATAGCGATGGCACGATTTTTTAACAAGTAGAGTTCAAAAAATTATTTAACAAAGGCTAAAAAGGGAACTTTTAGTTGCAGATAGGTTCATCTTTGCAAAAAAACGGATAGCAGCTTTATACTAGGCTGTCTCATAATCCAGAGTAGGGGTCTTATATGAGTTTCTATCGCCGTCTCGCACTTTTGAGCTCGGCCGTCTTGATGACAGGCATGGTCTCAGCAGCTGATGACTTGAATAATGAAGATATTCAGGCCCTGCGCGATTGGATCAACTCAAAAAGGATGATCACCGTCAAAGAATTGGGAGGCCAGCTCTCCATCAGCGGCGAGGTGCGTGGAGAAATGCAAGCCAATAACGTCGTTGTGAATGGAGAAAGTCAGCGAGGAAGAGGCACCGGCAAATCTAACCATGACTATGACGTCGAATTCAATCTCAGCATTGACTATCGAACAGAAAACACTTGGGCTGCTGCGCGGATGAAGTTCGATAACGACGCAGGGATTTTCAATGAGACTTTCGGCAGTGGAACCAATAATAAGATCAAAGTCGACAAAGCCTATTTTGGCTATCGAGTGATTGATCGTGACCGGCATACTGCCGATATCGAGGTCGGACGCCGGGGGATGCTGCTTGTTTTTGATTCCAGGCTTCAATTTCTCTCCAACTTCGACGGGGTAAATTTCAAAGACAGCTATGCAGTTGATAAAGTCGGAGATCTTTACTACCAATTGGGCGCTTTCATGGTCAAAGAGTCAAAAAATCAGGCAGCCTATGTGGGAGAGTTGGGGATTTTAAACGTTGCCAACACCGGATTTTATACCAAATACTCGTTAATTGATTGGAACACAAAAGAGACAGAAAATGTCCCGCCGCAATTCCATTTCATTGTCTCTCAGGTCATCCTCGGATATAAGTTCATTCCTCAGCCTTGGGACAAAGTCGTGAATTTCTATTTCGCAGGACTATGGAACCATCGGGCACGGGCGTTGGAAATTACCCAAAATAAACGGGCCAATTACGGCGGTTATCTCGGATTTTCAATCGGCCAGATCAAAAAAGCGGGCGATTGGAACTTTGAGGCTAACTACCAAGTGTTGGCTGGTCAATGCGTCCCAGACTTTGATGTCAGCGGCATTGGGATGAGCGCCAGAAAAGGGCATTCCTTCTACTTCCAAGAGAAAAAAGACAAAATCACTCTTAACACCGACCGCCACCAACCTGAAGGGAATGTTAACTTCCGAGGATTCAAGCTGGTCTTGCAGTACATGCTCACCAATAACTTGAACTTGTTCCAAGAGTGGAGTCAATCGATCACGTTAGATACGCACATTGGCCCTTTCCGCCGCTTTAAACAGTACGAAATTGAGCTGATCTACGCGTTTTAAAAAGGGCTTTCTTTAAAGAGAATGTTGACATAAGATCCTGAAGTATCGACGTTGACGTAGATGAACTTCTGAGATTTTCCTTTGAAAAAATCGAACATGCCCCGTGAGTTGATCAATGTGTCAGGCAGTTTCTCCGATTCGACCATAATGCAAGGGTTGGTCGTGTCATCTGCCAGTTCTTTAGCTTCAGCGAGAAGAGGTTGCAGTGAGGTGTCGGATTTGACCAGTTTTACAGAGAAGAAGACCCAATTAAACCACGGGAAACGTTTTTTTTCTCCATCTTGACGCAGCAAAAGATGGGCATTCTGAGCAACGCTCAGGAGCAGCATCGCTTTTTTCCACGATGCATTTTGCAAGATCAAAATAGCCCCTGGATTTTTTTCCAAAGCGACTTGGTTGAGCGTTTGGATATGGTTCAAAGGGTGGAGAATCCAGCGGGAAAAGAAAGAAAGAAAAAGATCTGAAAGCCTCGACATCATCAAGAGCGCCAGCAGTAAAGTAAGGCAGCCTGTGACCATAAAAGAAATCGAAGGCGACAGGCCTAAGATGGCACTATAGACATAAAGAGCAGCGGCGGCAAATAAGACGCCGCAGAAGCTTAAAAAATTATTTGCGGCAATGATTTGCCCTCTTTTTTCATTCGGGCTAAAAAGTTGGATAAAAGAATCGAAAGGAACGATAAAAAGGCCTCCAAAAATCCCCAAAAAAATCAAAAGGAGGACGACAGCTGTTAGATGTTGGGACAGCACCCACAACAGGAATAAACAAACAGCGATAAAAATCCCGGCAAGGCAAGAGAGTCCAAGTTCGACTCTTTTTTTGGAAGCTCTTCCTCCAATAAAAGCTCCGAGAGCAATCCCGAAAGCCGTGCTTAGAAAGAGGTATCCTCCTGAGACTTCGCTGAGTTTCAAAGAAGAAATGGCATAAGGAATGATGTTGAGTTGGACAAACGCGCCGATAAATAAAAAATAAGCCGAACCGCAAACCGCGACGAGAAGATGTTTCCGGGAGTAGCAGAAAACCAATGTCGAATAAATTTCTCGAATAAAAAGAAAATTGAGTTTCTTATCGCTGCCTTGAGCTGGGGTTTTTCGTATTCCAAAGGTGGCTAAAAAGCCAATGATAGCAATCAGCAGGCAAAAGCTGGCGACAATCACATAGTCACGGCCCGTGATTTCCGTTAGGAAAGAGGCTAAAAAGGTTCCAAAGATCACCGCTAAATAGGTGAATGAGGTGATCAGGCCGTTGGCTTTGGAAACGGCCTCCTTAGGAACAAGCTCGGTAATGATCGCGTATTTTGGCGGGCCAAACATGGCGCTATGGGTCGACAGCAGAAACAGAAGGCAATAACTTCCCCAAACGCTTTCATACGCAAAAGCAATCATGGCAAGAACCATCGTTCCCATTTCGATTCCTTTTAACAGGATCATCAGCCTTTGCTTACTAAAACGGTCGGCGAGCACCCCCGCTGTTGAAGAAAAGAGTAGAAAAGGGATCACATAGACAGCGCCAATCTTTGCTAAAATGATACTGGCATGCTCGGTTCCTTTGATATCAATGATGAGGTAGGCAATGACAAGTTTGAAAATATTGTCATTAAGAGCTCCCATAAATTGAGCAATATTGAGAAAATGGAGAGAATGTTTATCGGGACGAGAAAACCCCGGCAGTTTGGACATAAAAGTGCCCATACCTTCTAACCACGATTTTTTTTTAAGGAGCACCATACGGGTTACTCTATCATGAAGGTGATAACAGCGTTATGAAAATTTTTGTTTCCAACCATCTGGAAGTTTTGGCCCAGCTTTTGAAAGACGACCTTTTTCAAGGAAAAGGCCATCCGTTTGAAAAGCGATGGGTGATTGTACCGAGTGAACGGGTTAAACAAGATCTTTTGCTCCAATGGGCCCACGATCCCCACCTCTATGTCGCCGCGGGCTGTAAAATGATGAGCTGGAGCCAAGCGCTCTCCAGGCTTTTCCCTTTTTTGCCGTCACCGGCAGAACTCTCTCTCAAGATCGAATCACGCCTTGACTCACTTCAAAACATCGATCCTCTTTTAGCCTATTTGAAACAGGGAGGAGTGCAGCGTAAAGCGAGTCTTTGCGATAAAATGAGCGGCTTGTTTTTAGACTATTTGAATCAACCTGAAGAAACGGTGTTGCAGTGGCTTACAAAACCCGGCTGGCAGCAGTCCCTTTGGCGCGCTGTTTTTGGAAATGAACTTCCTTGGAAAATGCAAAATAGTTTGCCGGGATCTGTCTATCTTTTTCACCCATTTCAGATCGCCCCTTACCAACTTGCGGCCTTTAAACAGATGAAGGCCACCTGCTTTCTATTTTCACCATGCGCCATGTACTGGGGAGATTTTCATACGGCGCAAGAACAGGGGTATCTTCTCAGAAAAACTGCAGACAAAAAAGAGCTCGTCGAGTTTTTTGACAATGAACACCCCCTTCTTGCGCACTGGGGAAGAAAGGGACGGCAGCTTCTAAATCTATTTGAAAACGAAGAGTGCATCGATGCCTACCAGGAATTTGGCGAGGTCAAATCTCTTCTCACCACTGTTCAAGAAGAGATGTTGACTTTGTCGACGTTAGAAAAAAAATACGATGAGTCGATTCAAATCCATTCTGCTCCTTCAAAAGTGCGCGAAGTCGAAGTTGTCTGGGAAATTATCCAGCGGCTTGCCTTTAAGCCGTCTGAAATTCTCGTTCTTGCGCCTGAGATGCACAGCTATGCACCCATAGTGGAGCTTGTTTTCCGCGAGCGCGGCGGCCCTTTTGATTTCGCGCTCTTTTGTTTGCAAGCGAAAGCAAAAAGCCCACTCATGCAAGGGTTAGATGCGTTGCTTGAGCTTCCACGGCACCGATTTTCCAAAGAATCGGTTGAAAAACTCCTTTTCTGCCCCCCTTTTCTGAAAAAATTTGGATTTACAATCGAAGAAGCTCACCTGTTGTTGAAATGGATCAAGGACGTCAATATCCGTTATGATTTACATGGAAATCATGCGGGATCATGGAAAGCAGGGCTTGTCCGTTTAGTCGAAGCCCTGGTGACAACCACTGGAGAGAATCGACTTTCAATCGATTTTTCCGATGCCGACGTTTTGAACAGATGGATCAATGTGTTTAAGCAATTCCAGCAAATCTCTGAAGATGAAAGATCTCTGAACGAATGGTCGCAGACCCTCAAAGCGCTCGTTGAACAATTTTTTGATTTCGATCCCGATGACAGTCTGATGCATGAACTCGATCTGTTTCAGCAGATGGAAATTGAAGGGAATTTTCCGCTCTCTACCATTGAAAGGATTCTAAAAACCATTTTCGAGCAGAAAAGCGGCGCAGTTCAAGGATCTCATTTACAAGCAGTCCGGTTTGCATCGCTCGAAAAAGGAGCGCTGATCCCTGCCAAAGCCGTCATTTTGATGGGAATGGAAGAAGGAAGTTTCCCAAGACAAGACCCGCCTTCCTCACTTCAGCAGCTTCTTAAGTCTAGCCGCATGGAAGAAGACCAGTATCTCTTCCTCGAAGCCTTTTGCAGTGCACGAGAAAAATTCATCGCGACCTATATTAGGATCCATCCCGAAGATGGAAAAAATCAAAAAGCGTGTCGAATGGTGGAAGAATTGGCTCACTACTCTGCAGTTCCGATCACAGACCACCCTTTTTCACCGTTTGATCCGTCGTATTATCAAGAAAGAGGGCAAAAGAACGGGCAAGAAAGCGGGTTTCGCAGTTTTTCAAAACCTCATTTTGAGGCTTTGCAGCAAAAAACCTCTGTGGTGCCTATTATGCCGGTGTTACCGCCCCTGTCTCTTTCTCGGTCTCTTTCTGCCATCGATATCCGCTTGCTGAAGAGCCTTGCCCGCCATCCGCTGAAATTCTTTTTCGAAGAGCGGATGGGAATCGATTTTGAGTGGGAAGAAAACAATACTGAATTTGCTCTCTCACCTCTCGATATGATCCAGCTGAAGAAAGCGTCGTTAAAGCAGCCGCTCGAAGTTTTGCTGCACGCAATGGCACGAGAAGGAAGATTGCCCGTGGGAGCTTTTTCTAAGGCGGCTGTCCAAAAAATTAAAGAGGAGATCGAAACGTATCACGCCGTGCTTGCTAAACTTGAAGTGAGGCCCGAAGAAATCTACTCCATCGAGCTGAAAGCCTCTTGCCATCAACCTGTGCAATTGGCTGCCGACCACTGGGTTTATCCTGCGCTGCATCTTAATCAGAGAGTCATTCAAGGAAGAATCGATGAGATGTCTCCTAAGGGACTTTTATTCCATGGAGATGACGTGCTCTCAGATCAACTCAAAGCATGGCCCCTCCTATTAATTATTTCTCGCTTAGGGCTGCCAAGTCAGCTTCTCATGACAAAAAAAGGAAAAATCAGCCAGGTCAAGCCGGCATCAGATTCTTTAGAAAAATATCTACGCTACGCAGACAAAGCATTAACAATGCCGTCCCCTTTGCATCCTAAATGGGCCAAAGCCGTTTTGAAAGAGGGGAAAATTCCCGACTCCGAAGAAGACTTGATTGTCACCTGGGCGCAGAAAAGGAATCTACTTCCGCCGATGGATCTTTGGTTGAAGGCATGGGGTTCTGACATAGAGGGGATCGTTAATGAACTCCTTTGATATTTTATCTCGAGACGCTCCTTTGCAGCACCGGTTGTTTTTGGAAGCTTCAGCCGGCACTGGAAAAACCTTCACAATCGAGCATCTCGTTGTCCGCCTTCTCCTTGAAACCGAGATGACGCTCGATCAAATTCTCGTGGTCACATTTACACGAGCTGCAACACGTGAGCTCAAAGTACGAATCGGGGCCAATTTAGAAAAGACATTTCCCAGAGATCTTAAAGTCCAGACTGCCTTAATGACCTTTGAAAACGCGCAGATTTTTACGATCCACGGATTTTGCCGCCGGCTTTTGCAGGAATTCGCCTTTGAAGCTTTCATAGGGATAGACCTCCAGGAATGGGAAGAGAAAGATGAAAAATGGGCGATCCTAGAGTTTCTTCGCAAGACAGAGATCCTTTCTCCAGCGCAATTGAAACGAGCGATGGGATCTGTGAGAGGCGATATCGATAAGTTAGTGGACAAACTCTTAACTTCAACAGAGCCTTCTGTTAAAAGCGTTTGTGCTGCAGAGCTCCTTGAACAAGCCAATCGCAGCCTCTCAGAGATTTCTCCTTTTTCGGTTGTCGAAGCATTCAATCTGGCGCGGCCCCATTATAAAAAGATGACCTCAGAGGCATTCGATGCCCAAGCCCTCGTGCTTGATCTCGCCCTGCAGCGCGGCCGGATTCTCCCCGAAGAATGGGACAAGCTGATTTCCGAGGAAGAGCTCTTTTTAGAGCAAATCACCCCTTCCCAGCTGAAACTCCGCACCCAATTTACAGGCCATGCTTCCTTAGATCAGCTGAGAAACGCACTACTTTCCCCATTAGAAGCAGCGAGAAATCCGCGCAAAACATTTCAAGTTTTGAGCCAGGCTTGGCACGAAGAGAAGAAAAAACTCTCCCGCAATCATGAAAAAGTTTCTCCTGATGATCTTTTAAACATGGTCCAAGAAAGACTCTCTGAAAAAGGGTTTGTCGACGGGGTACGAAAAAAATATCGCGCGGTGATTGTCGATGAATTCCAAGATACCGATCCTGTTCAATGGAAAATCTTTGAAACGCTTTTTCTTGCCGATCCTGAAAAAGCGGTTTATCTTGTCGGTGACCCCAAACAATCGATCTATGCTTTTCGAAATGCCGATATCTATACGTTCTTAGAAGCAGCTAAACAATTTGAGCAAAAAGCCGCTTTGACGACGAATTACCGCTCTACTCAAGGCCTTCTTGATAGTTTAAACC
>DASUCX010000176.1:0-3284 GCA_036275855.1 Rhabdochlamydiaceae bacterium | reverse complement strand
AAAAGATTTTGCCGTCCGGGCTGTGTCAAAGCCCCGGGGATTCGACTATCGACAACGGGGGTAGTATTAATCCAATACAACCCCCGTTGTCGATAGCGGATCCGCGGGAGCTTTCACATCAGCCCGGACGGCAAAATCTTTTGAGTACGCTCCCTAAGCTATCAAAAGACTACTGCGCTTTTTGTGACCCTAAGGTCATCGAAGCTCAAAAATTCTATGAAGACGATACGATTGTTGCCCTCTACACACATAAGCCCGTCACGGAAGGCCATTGCTTGATCATCCCTAAAAGACATGCCGAGCGTTTTGAAGAGCTCACCGATCGGGAAGTGGCTGCGATCAGCACTGTCATCAAAAAAGTCGATCGCGCCGCCATCAAAGTGTTCAACCGCGCCTCGTACCTCCTCCTCCAAAAAAATGGTGTCGAAGCCGGCCAGACAGTCCCGCATGTCCACTTTCATTATTTTCCTAGGCAAGCCGGGGATAATTCCTCGATTAAATTTATGGCACAGATGTTGCTCTCCAGCCTCAAGAAACCATTGCCTCCTGCTGAAATAAAAGACGTTTGTGACAAGATGGAAGAAGCCCTGCATGTCGTATACAGAGATTAGTCGGGTTCTGGGTCGATATTTTCTCTACTTGGCCGGCATCCTTGTTATTCCTCTTGGCGTTGCGATCTTTTACGAATTTATCATTGATAAAACCTTCTACTTTTCCATCCCAGCCACCTTTGCTTTTTTGGCTACCATTGCTGTTTGCCTCCTCTGCAGCCTTCTATTTCAATGGTTTGGCCGCAAGGCCAAAGGAACCCTCTATCGGAAAGAAGGAATTTTTCTTGTTGTCTCCATCTGGTTCCTCACTGCAGCAGTCGGATCGTGCCCTTTCTTGATGACAAAAACCATCAAAAATCCCATCGATGCCTACTTTGAAACCATGTCGGGACTGACAACGACTGGAGCCTCCATTCTCTATCCCAAAATCTATGAGAAGGGGAAAGAGGTTGAAGCGACGGTCCCCAATCCCCTTGACAGCACCTCTTCCTACACTTTTTACGGCACGATTGAGCCGCTCATCGATCCCCTGACAGGGAACATTGTCAAAACCGGTATTGAAGCTTTGGGAAAACCGCTTCTTTTTTGGCGGAGCTTCTTGCAGTGGCTTGGGGGGATGGGAATTGTCGTCCTTTTCATCGCTGTTCTCCCCGCACTTTCAATGGGAGGTAAATTTCTTTACGAAAATGAGATGGCTGGCATCTCAAAGGAAGGAATTACCCCTCGAATAAAAGAGACCGCCAGTCTTTTATGGAAAATTTACCTCGGGCTTACGCTCTTTCAAGTTGTTCTGATGAAACTCACCAACAGCGCCATGCCTTTTTTTGATGCGATCGCTCTTTCCTTTACAACTATCTCTACCGGAGGATTTACCGTTACCAATACTGGACTCCTCTCTTATGGCGGCATAGCAACCCCTTTAATCATCTCCATTTTTATGATCGGCGGCAGTATTAACTTCACGTTTTACTTCCATGGCCTTAAGGGAAAGTTCTATCGACTCTACGAACCTGAATTTTTCCTCTTCCTCGTGATTCTGTTCTTTGGATGTTTGCTGATGTCGATTCCACTCTGGCAGGGAGGAGCGTCTCTTGCTGATTCCCTTGCACAAGGCTCGTTTATGGCGATCTCCTCCCAAACAACGACCGGTTTTTCTCTCCTTTCGTATGACCTTTGGCCTTTTGTCTGCCAGCTCCTGATGCTGATACTGATGTTCATCGGCGGTATGTCGGGATCGACCACCGGCGGTATCAAAGTCATCCGGTACTTCATCGTTTTGAAATTGATCAAACATAAAATTGAATCGCTTTTTCGCCCTGAAGTCGTCCGCTCGCTTAAAGTCGGAGACAAAGAGATCAATCCTAAAACGGCTTCCACTGTCCTGACCTTTTTCTGCATTGTGATTTTTTTAGTCATCCTGGGCACATACCTTCTCGTCTGGGACAACCATGACCTCGTCACAGCCATCGGTACCATCAGCTGTATGATTAACAATACCGGCTTAAGCTTCGGAGGCATCGGCTCTACGGAATCGTTTGCTTTCCTTTCACCTTTTTCTAAAATCGTCTGTATCCTCTGGATGGTCCTGGGCCGTCTTGAATATCTCAGCGTTCTCGTCCTATTAGTCCCTGCCTTCTGGCAAAAAAAATAACCAGTGTTTATGATCTCCCAGAAACTCATGAAACTCCTTAAATTCATCCTTATTTTGGTTACCCATTTTGCTTTTGCAGAGACTGCTTTTAGATCAGGCGCAGATTCTCTTCCCAAAGTTCTTGTCCTCATCATTGCAAGTGACGATAAAGCCTATTACGTTGAGGAACAGAAGGTTTGGCGATCGTATATGCATCTAGATCCAAAGCATGTCGAAGCGTATTTCATCAAAGGCTCCCCAAATCTTGAGGAACCTTATTCTGTCATTGAGGATGAAATCTGGTCGAAAAGCGTCGAAAATTACATCCCCGGCATCTTAAATAAAACTCTTTTGTCAATGGAAGCTTTACTTCCAAGACTGGATGAATTTGATTACGTTTTGAGAACGAATCTTTCCTCTTTTTACTACTTTCCAAAACTGTTAGAGTTTTTAAAAAAACTCCCCGCCTCTGAGTGCTACTCCGCCGTCATTGGGAACTTCAATGGGAAGTTCGGCAGTGGCGCAGGAGTTATTTTTTCCTCCGATTTGGTCAAATTAATGGTGGAGCACAAAGCAGAGCTGATTGACAACCCCCTTCCCGACGATGTCGCCATTGGCCATTTCTTACTCCAACGCAATATTGGGATCATTCCCGCCAAACGATTGGATTTTCCTTCCTATAAAGCCTTTGTTAAACACCGGAATGAGAAACTTTCCAAACATTACCATTTCCGTTTGAAACATGACAAAGAGCACCTCAGATATACCGAGGAAATTGATCTCCAGAAACTTTTTAGAGAGATGTTCTACGGAACGCCATGATCTGGGAAAAACAGTGGGAGCTTTTTGCTCCGAATTTCAAAAACGGTAAAGCCCACATCGACCTAACTCCTTATGGATGTCCTGAACTCCTTCAGCTTTACCCAGGGCCGGGATTTGGTGATCTGTCGCATCCGACAACACGGATCGTTCTAGAATTGATGCAGCCGTATATTCAAAATCACGCTGTCCTAGACATCGGGTGCGGAAGCGGGATTTTATCACTTGCCGCTGCAGCCATGGGGGCTTCTGAGATCCATGGATATGATATTGATCCTGAAGCT
>DASUCX010000175.1:0-5749 GCA_036275855.1 Rhabdochlamydiaceae bacterium | reverse complement strand
TTCCGGTGTTCGATATCCAAGCCGTGATCTCACTGATCACACGGCAAAAATACGAAAAAACAGTCAAGCTCTCTACAGAGCAACTCAGTGCCATCGAAGAACTGGGTGGCCGTCTGGCCAACCGGTTCATCAAAGGATACCAAATCTGGACGCGCGAGCAGCTTGCTTCTTTGCAACCTCATGAGATCGATTTAGGCCGCGGGCTGCTCATTGAGCAGTTCAACGAAAATGTCGAAGATATCCGCCAATATGAAGCAGGCCTTGACCTCATTGCCTTGCAGATTTTAGCTAGACTTCCGCAGAGCGCAACCCCCGAAGATTACATCCGCGAGATCAACCGGTTTATCTTTCAAGAGATGAAATTCCGATTCCCTCCCCATTCTCTCCACGTCAAAGACATCGATCTCTATACTTTTTTACCCTCTGTCATGGACAGCAGAGAAGGCGTTTGCCTTGGAGTCTCTATTTTATATCTTTGCTTAGCTCAAAGAATGGGACTTCCTCTCGAGATCATCACACCTCCCGGCCACATCTATGTACGCTACCGCAAAGGCGTCAAGATCGTCAATATCGAAACGACCGCACGAGGCATCGATCTTCCCTCTGAGACTTATTTGGGAATCGACACCCGCCGTTTGATGGAACGGAATATGAAAGAAGTAATCGGCATGGCGTATTTCAACCAAGCCTCTGTGGCCTGGGGGCAAAACGACCATCAGAAAGCCGTTGAACTTTACGAAAAAGCCCGCCGTTATGTCGGAGAAGACCCTCTTGTCAATTTTTTCCTCGGCATGAACTACCTCTTCATAGGAAATAAAAAGGAAGGAAAAGCCCTCCTTGAACCGCTGAAAAACTATACCTTTGAATGGGCAGTTTCCCCTGAAACAGTCGCTGACGATTATTTCGAAGGACGCGCCGATGCAGACGCCCTTAAAGCCGTCTATCTCCATGTCGATGAAAAACGGCAATCTATTTTAGAAAAACAAAAAAAGCTTCAAGATGTGCTGAAAAAATATCCCCGTTTCCGTGCAGCCCTTTTACAGCTTGCCGTCACGTGGCTCCAGCTCGGCAGGCAGCAAGAAGCGCTCCAAACACTAGAACTCCATCACCAAATCGATCCAAACAATTGCGTGGTCGAATACTATCTTTCCATCTTGGCCCTGCAACGACTCGATTATAACAAAGCATGGCACCACTTACGACTGACTGAAAAAATCCTCAATAGCCGCGACCATCAATGCAAAGCCCTCCGTGGCTTGCGTGACTACCTACGCCGGCTCTCTCCAGAACCTTTCTGAATCCTCTTGCAATATTCAAATATTTTTTTTAAAAGACGACTATACACAAATGAATTCAAAAGTTTGAGAAATGCCAAGGAGGCTCCCTAAATTTTGCCCAGGCGTAGCCGGCGTCGAAGCAGCTCAACTTGAATAAGTTGAGCGATGCAGACGGGGCGAAATTTAAGGAAAAGCCGACGCAGGCAGGCTCAAACTTTTGAGTTCATTTGTGTATATAGAATCGAGGTTTTATGCATCCCATCCGTGCGATATCGGCCATTGTTGTCTTTGCAACAACCGTTCTTTATTCAACCGTGTCAACGACGGCAAAAACACATCCCATCTACCTCGAACAAAACCTGCAAAACGGTTCTCAATTAATGTTCAACGATGGATCGATTTACGAGATCGCTCCGGCAGACCGCGCGAAAACAGTCCTTTGGCTGACTCCCATTGAAGTGACC
The DNA here is from genome assembly GCA_036275855.1 of Rhabdochlamydiaceae bacterium. Classification (GTDB taxonomy): domain Bacteria; phylum Chlamydiota; class Chlamydiia; order Chlamydiales; family Rhabdochlamydiaceae; genus PALSA-1444. The sequence continues at coordinate 4,008 of DASUCX010000175.1, read as the reverse complement.
ATTGAACCGAGCAATGATCCAAATTACCCTTCAAAAATCACCAACACTCGTAGCAAAACGAGCGTTAACGGCAAAATGATCAAAGCTCCCAAAACTTCCTAGCTAGTCTTTCGGCTCACCCACTCGCGGGTGTGCTTTTCGACCAAAACCTTTGTCAATTCCTTGCGCTCAAGTACCAGGGCATCCATCTGTTTTTTTTGCTCGGCTGCTGACATTTTGTCATCTTCAAAAAGGGCTTCCATCTTTTTAGAGAGCTTTCCTTCTGCCTCATCGAGCTCCGCCTTGTGATTTTTTAACATTCTTTTTTGCCATTCTGAGCTATTGACCAAGATATTGCAGACATCGCTAGAAGAGGTCGTTCGGCTCAGAACCTTCATCGCATCTTCTTCGAGCATCGCAGGTGTGATCCCTGACGCCCCAGCGTGGAGCATACCGTCTGCCGCAACAGGAAGGTTTAACATCTCTTTCAATTTGACTTGATAGAAGAGATACGTTTCAATGGCATCGCCTAAATTCAGAGCCTCGATCCGTCCTTTGGCATACCCATCTAATAATTCCACACGGTTTAGCCCAATTAAGAGCTCTGCCAGTTCGTCATCGCTTCTTTCATCTGCGCGGCTTAAACACATCTGCATATTAATTGTATTGCGAGCCAGCGTGACACGATCTCCGCAGGTCGACGTCGCATCGTCTAAAATCGGAAATAACGCCTCTCTAAACTTCTCTTGAGTCGCCGCCTCTTGCAGCATACTGACAGCATCTAAAATCACTTTTTGACGACTTGCACCGCCACGTTTGTAGTCTTCTGTCCCCTTCACACGATTTAAAAACTCGTCCAACTTTCCTTTTTCCTCATGGGTCAGAAGCGAGCTATAAAAAGCTAGGCAGGCTCGATCTCCTGCATGTGCGGGAAACCGGTCAGCCTGATTACGGTTAGCTTCAGGAAACGTCTCTTTAAACTGTGTCAGCCAAAATAGAATCGTGTCTTCTAAAGAATCTTCTCTACTGGGAGCCTGGGACCTAGCAGAGACAGCCTGGACATTTGCAAGGATAGCATTGATAGTCCGGTTTATTTCTATGTCCTCCTGGATTCTAGCAGCCTCGGCTCTTTCAGCAGCCAGTCTTCTTATGTTCCCAAACAATGAGCCCTCTTGAGGTCCCAAGTTAACGTCTTCTTCATGGACTGCAGCAATTTGCATTCCAAAAGTTTGCATAACTTCATAAGATAAAGGATTGCTATCAAAGTATAACTCACAATGTGCATTCAGATAGGCAAGAGAGTCGGGGATAGCTGTAAGCTGATTGCAACTAAATGTTGCTTTTTTCAATTTGGAAAGATTGCCAATCTCCGCAGGTAGCGCTGTCAGACGGTTATCACCGACCTCAAGCTTTCTGAGATTTGTCATCTGACCAATTTCGGACGGCAGCGAACTCAACGTGCCAAACGTTAGACTCAGCTCTTCTAGTAGATCGAGTTGACCGATTTCTGGTGGTACGGTTGTTAGCCCACGCACCCGAAGGCTTTTAAGATTTCGTAGATTTCCAATTTCAGGGGGCAGCGTTGTTATGCGAGAGTCCACTTGCAATTCTTCTAACCGAGTCAACCTACCAATTTCAGGGGGTAGAGCAGTAAGGTTACTGCAGCTCACGATATGAAGCTTTCTCAGATTAGGGAGAGAACAAATTTCAGAGGGAAGTTCTGTAAAATCACCATCCCATATATGAAGTTCTTTCAGCTGATTCAATTGAAACATTTGAGGGCAGAATTTGGAGAAGTTTTTTAAATATAACTTCTCTACCTGATCGATCGCCTGTCGATTTTGATCTATCCATGCATTAAATGGCGTCATCAAGTCATAAGAGCCCTGCGCCGCACCATGGCAAGCTGCCGCATCACAGTAAGCAGGAATTCCCGTTGCAACGGATAATGCGTGCCACAGTGAAAGTACATCACGGATAGGTCCTTGCGGATACTGATACTGTGCCACGAGCCTAGAATCCACCCGGTATTTGTGAACGTAAACGCGCTCAGGGGGCACATGCGAGAGCCGCGACTGACATTGGGGGCCGCTGTTGATATAAGAACGAAAGCGCTCATAAAATTCAGAGACCTTAACCATAGCCCGCTGACATACGCCAATAGGAAATCTAGCTATTTGAACAAAACCATTTGTTATATTTGTTATTGAAGGCATCTTTATCTCCATTTCTTATTAAAAATTATAATAATTATACACAGATATTGTTTTATTTTAAATTTGAAACATTATTTTAATTTTATATTAAACTATTGCTCAACCGCTTAACATCCAACTGGATATGACCTGTTATGACAAAACTAACTCTGCATAGGACAAAAAATAATTTGAAGAAAAAACCAGCTGAAATCGCTCCTCACCTCATATCTCGCTTATTTTAAACAGGTTAAAATATAAATCTTGCGCTCGACCCATATCAGTCTGCTAAATTCGAAGAAAAAGAGATCGTTATAATGCCCATTTGGGAGCCCAAGTCGGAGTCATGCATCCCATCCGTGCGATATCAGCCATCGTTGTCTTTGCAACGACCGTTCTTTATTCAACCGTTTCAACGACTGCAAAAGCCTCTCCCATCTATCTCGAACAAAACCTGCAAAACGGCTCTCAATCAGAACGTCCCCGCAAAGCGGGGAGCTTGATGAATTATGAGCAGCCCCAAGGGCTGCCAGCTAGCTAATGCTTTCCTGGCTTGTGATTTTAGCTACCTTATTCCTCAATCCTGCGCATCCTGCCGCTTGCGATCCTGCGTATCCTGTCACAGCTGTACAACCATGACAGGATACGCAGGATCGCAAGCGGCAGGATGCGCAAGATGAGAGTGCATTTTTGATGCGGACTTTACTTTTCCACTAAATCTCTAGGCCAAGCCTTGGGAGTCCACTAGTCAAACCAGTGGTTTACCTGTCATAAATTAATTTTTACTTAGGGTCTGTCTGCGGATTAAGCTTCTGTTGATTTTTGGGATTATTTTGCCCGCTTTTCGATTCAAAAGTTGGGAATTTGGCAAGGAGGCCACGCAAATTTTTTTCTTGGAGCGAGCGACCATTGTGCGAGCCCCAAGATATGACAGGGGCGCGAGTGAAAGAAGAAAATTTGTTGAGCAATAAAATGTTCAATCTTTTGACCGACGAGACGCCCTAGAGAACAAGGCCATTTTAGACGCAGGCATGCACAACTTTTGCAACCGTTTTGATTGTTGGATTGTCTTTTATGCACTTTTCAAATCTTCAAAATCTTCGATGGTTAGTGGCCCAATTTTTTCGCTGGAACTGTTTGCCAGTTTTTCTAGGCTAATTTTGTGATAAAAATTACGAAAATCTTTATCCTTTGTTTTTTTCAAATGATCAAATATGTACAACCGAATGCAAAAGTCCGTCGATGGATTGGCACGCGTTCCCTTTTCCCATTTAACAACAGCAACATGACTGACACCAAAAATTTTTCCAAATTCTGTTGTAGACATGCTGAGATACTTTCTAATGAACTTTAACTCATCGCCATTCAAAAGAGCTGGTTTTTCAAGAAGACCACACAAAACAGTTAATTGTAATTGGTCAAAATCGACATCTAACACCCACTCTCCAACCATTTTTCTCATCGGGACATTAACGAGTTTGATAGGAAATCCAAGCCCTCTAAAAATAAATGTCTCTCTTTTTCTGTTTTTCATGATTTTCTCCTAACCTTTTTCTTTACTAATCTAATAATTGTGATGATAACCATTCCACTCTCAAAAGCAACTATCACACGTACATCGATGGCATCATTTGTTATTCCTTCAATAGCGTATTTCCAGATTCGACGTCTTGGATCAAAGGACGTTTTTTTCTCATTGTGAAACCCATTTTTTAAAACATCAAGAGCATCCTTAAAAGAGATCGCTCTTTCCACTCCCCTGTTTATTGCATGCTTAGAGAACCTGAAGTTTCTGCTATGAATGCTCTTTTTAATCATCTCAAGAATGTTTTTT
>DASUCX010000174.1:0-2783 GCA_036275855.1 Rhabdochlamydiaceae bacterium | reverse complement strand
CATTTTTGTCCATATTAATCAAAAAAAATTGAGAGTCATCAACCCTAGCACTACAGATAATAATACGATCTCCTGAAGCAAAAACAGTCGGTTCCTTGCTTGTTCTAATCCATGTTGATCCATCGGATAAAATGACACGTTCTTGGTCGGCGCTAGATTCCTCTCTTGGATTGATACGCGCTACATAGTACAGAGATACTGGATATTCATCCTCGCCAGAAATCCAAACATTGATGATTGACTCATTCGGCATCGAACCTTCACTTTTAATAAAAACAGTTAGCTCCCCCTGTTCGATATGGCTCAATCGACGATCGCAAAATCTTGACGTGGGATAAAGCCTGACGACATCTCCCACGACAGGAAGCGTATCTGCTTCCAATCTTCTTTTGGTAAGATTACAAATCAGCTTATTCGAAAGCTTAAAACAATGATGTTCCGGATCGACCTCAGTGACAGTTAACCGATATTTTTCTTTGACCGTTGACAGAAATTGATTTTCATCCGTTGCAGATTCAGCTGCAAGTATCGCAAACACAACCGTAAACAGCAGTGAAAAGAATTTAAGCATCTTTCTCATTTACTTTTTGACTCCTCTTCTAACATTCAAAGGCACAACAGCTTCCCAAGCAAACTCTACGGCTATTTTTCCGCCGCTAAGATTTAACAGTGCATTTTTGTCTATATTAGTCAGAAAGAATTCAGCGCCCATAACATGACTAATAATGATACGATCTTCTCGAGCAAAAACAGTCGGTCCCTTGCTTTTTCTAACCCACATTGATCCATCGGATAACCTGAACACTGCGTGCTCGGTGTCAGATCCCCCTTCTGGATTGATAGGCACTGCCGTGAGCAGAAACACTGGATATTCATCCTCGCCAGAAATCCAAACATTGATGATTTGCTTATCCAGCATTCCATCTTTATCTTTAATAAAAACAGCTAGCTCTCCTTGTTCGATATGGCTCAATCGACGATCGTAAGATCTTGGCATGGGATAAAGCATAACGACATCTCCCACAACAGGAAGCGCATCTGCTTTCAATCTTCTTTTGGTAAGATTACAAATCAGCTTATTCGAAAGCTTAAAACAATGATGTTCCGGATCGACCTCAGTGACAGTTAACCGATATTTTTCTTTGACCATTGACAGAAATTGATTTTCATCCGTTGCGGATTCAGCTGCAAGCGGTACAAACACAACCGCAAACAGCAGTGAAAAGAATTTAAGCGTTTTACCCATAAAAGCCTCTGTAATGGCCAACGATTATAGGAATTTATTCTTTTAATCACACCAAATCTTAATCGAGCTTTTCCCGCTGTGCTCCGCAAAGCGGGAATGAAAAATTGTTCATAACTCTAATCCTCCATTGGGTAAATACACCCTGCCAACAAGGAAATTGCATGATGATTCTCTTGACGTGATGTATTCATAGAGAAAAACAGGATGGACAGGATCGACAATGTCGGCAAGATCGGCAGGATAAAAATGAGACCATCCTGCAAATCTTGCTCGATCTTCCCGCGAAGCGGATCCTGATTCTCTTCGCGAGCTATTTCCCTGCTGGTGGGGTGGATTTCATGTATTTTTGATTTGAGACGCTTATTTCCCAGGAGACATTTGGGGTAATTTACTTTCCCGATGGGTCATTTTCCTCTAGGAAAATGATTCATCGAGAAATGCTCTATACCCAAGGAACTTCAAAATTTGGTTTTTGACTGCGCTAGCATCCCCACCTTTGCAGCCGCGTCCATCGACCATGTGCTTGCACATGGCCTGCTTCCGCGGCGGCTGCGCCCGCTGCAAATCTGGGACGCTAGCTTTGTCAAAAACCAAATTTTGAAATTCCTTGGGTATAATCTGAAGAGGGACTCCAAGGCATGACCCGTTCAAATCGGCGCCAGGCCATGACTTTCTGAAGTTTACGTTCCCAAGAATAGTCAAGCTGATCGAGATCGATGATCAAATAATCGCCTTCTTTTTGTTTACTGACAAAAACACGAGCATTCGGTTTGAATAACGCCCTCCCACGTTTTATTTTGATCCAAATGGATCCATCAGACAAGAGGATCGCATCGCGATAGATGGATGGAGAAATCCAGCCCGCAGGTTCTACTTCGACGCGTTTAGAAGCGACATAGGATAAATCCGACGTTTTGTATTCCTCAACGATCGCCACACTAAACAGCTTTTTTTCAGAGTCTTTTACAAAACGCATATCAAATCCTCCCATCTTAGGACCCTCGACCCATTGCGGGGACGATCCGATATAAACTTCGTCTCCCACTTTAGGAAGTGGCTGGGTTGCCCATCTTGTTTCAGGGATACCGAAGACCAAATTATTCGACAGAGCAAAATAATGAGAATCAGGATCGACCTGCGTGACGAACAGCCGGTAGTTGCTCAGATCAACCTTACGATCTGCCAAAAGGACGGAAAAAGTCATTAAGAGGATTGCAAAAGAGCGTTTCATTGTAAAATTCCTTGAAAAATTGCGGAGATTTTACCCAGCGGCCTAGATTAATTCAACCGAAGAACCTATCCGCAAAATCTAAGCAGTGGATTTTTGATGGCTTTTTCGCTCTGTTCTTACACTCCTTCGCAGGACATACTTGGTTAAGTAGGCCAAGAAGGGGCTTGTAACAGTATCTCTTGAACTTATTCAAAGATAGTCATACATTATCAAAATGAATAAGTTTATTAGCATACAACAAGCGGCCATTTTCTTAGGTGTTTCCACACAAACACTTCGTCGATGGGAAAAAGCCAGAAAAATCAA
>DASUCX010000173.1:0-4977 GCA_036275855.1 Rhabdochlamydiaceae bacterium | reverse complement strand
ACAACATACGCCAGAAAACCGTTTTCCCGCAATCTTTTTCCTTGAACCGTATTTAGTAAACTATTTATTAGTCCGAGAAGATAGGAGCATCATGAGCCATAAGAAATGCGCACGGGATTTTGGCGTTGTTTTATTCTTAATCGGTCTATTGGCCTGCATCCCAGGACTCACCCTTGATGACTATTTTTTAGGCGTCTTCAAAGTCAATCTCTCCACCAACGGCCTGCACTTCATCACCGGCTTGATTGGTTACTTGCTGAGCCATAGCAGCCTTAAAGCCTGCAAAATCTATTTCCAAGTTGTCGGCCTGCTTTATGGAGTCATCGCCATCCTCGGCTTTGGGTATGGAGATGCCGATATTTTGGACACCTTTGCCAATAACATGGCCGATACATGGGTCCATTTGATCATCTGCCTGCTTTCGCTTTATCTCGGCTTTTTGTATAAAAGCACCAGGAAACGATGATCACCCTTCGCAAGTCCAAAGATAGGGGCCATTTTAACTTCGGATGGCTCGACACGTACCATACTTTTTCGTTTGGGGAGTATGACGATCCCGAACATGAGCAATTCGGTGTCCTCCGCGTCATCAATGAAGACCGTGTTGCCCCTGCGAAAGGGTTTGATAAGCACAGCCATGAGAACATGGAGATCGTTACCTATGTCATCGCAGGAACTCTAGAACACACCGACAGTACGGGAGAGCGCGGTCAAATTAAGCCTGGCGATGTCCAACGGATGACAGCTGGCTCTGGCATCCGGCATTCAGAAGCCAATCCTTCCTCTAAAGATCCGGTCCATTTACTTCAGATTTGGATTTTTCCAGACACGAAAAATCTCAAGCCCGGCTATGAGCAGAAAAATTTTCCTCTCTCGCAGGGTCGCCTCAACCTAATCGTCTCCCCAAAAGGGGAGGCAGGTTCCCTCAAAATCCATCAAGATGTGAAAATCTTTGCCTGCCGTCTTCAAGGAAAGCTCTCCTATGCTCTTGATCTCCAAAGAATGGCCTGGATCCAGGTCATTGAAGGGCCTCTTATTTGTAATGGGAAAACTCTTCAAAGCGGCGATGGCGCCGGCGTCTCTGAAGAGAGTGAACTGAATTTTGAAAGTACCCATGGACATTTTCTCCTTTTCGATCTTCCACCAGAAGCTACAAGTTAGTATTATTTGCCTAACGCAGCGATACGGGCATTGGAAGGCGAATCGCCGATCCTGGTAGAGCCATGACCCGAATGGGATGCCACGATGGAGATATAGACATCTTGGCCGAGGTCATTGAGAAATCGGAGGAGGCGCTCGAGGGAAAAGTCTTCAAGGTAGCCGCGGAGAAGCAGGGAGATTTTGGGTTGGCTGATTTTGAGGATTTTAGCGGCCTTGGCTTGGGTCAGCTTCTTTTTCTTGATGATTACTTGAATTTTGAGAACAATTTCTGATTTAGCAAGAGCTTCTTCAGGATTATCGACGCCAAGGTCGGCGAATACATTGCCTGAGCTTTCGGTATACTCGATGTCGCCGAAGCGTTTTGTTTTGAGTTTTGGCTTTTTCATTCGTTCATACTCTTGTAAAGCGTCTTAGCTTCCTTCAGGCGAGCGTTTAAAAGGTCGCGTTCTTGCTTAGGTGTAGCAATACCAGATTTTGACTTTTTTTGAAACGCGTGAAGTACGAACACGTACTCCTTCATCTCAATGGTATAAATTACCCTATAGGCTCCGCTCCCATCGTTTTCGCGGATTTCTTGTACACCTGTGCTGCCCATGCCAGATAGAATCTTGGCATGAGGATGTAGTTTGCCTTCCTGTGCAGAAAACAGCGCATGTCCCATTGCCCGTCTCACAAGGTCAGGGAAGTCCATCAAATCCTTGTGGCTCGACCCGATCCAGAATACCCTCTTAATCGCCCTCTTCAAAACAGCGCTCATTTTGCTTTAAAAGCTAGAATATACCTGTTCAGTAATATTTAATCAAGGCAAAACAAGGGACACAGGTGGGACAGCATTGAAGGACCTCTTGTTTGTAATGGAAAGACTCTTCAAAGCGGCGATGGCGCCGGCGTCTCTGAAGAGAGTGAACTGAATTTTGAAAGTGCCCATGGACATTTTCTCCTTTTCGATCTTCCACCAGAATCTACAACAGCTTAGTAAGCTCTTTCCTTCAATTTTTTTTGAAAACCGTGTAGACATTGCTTTTTAGGTTAACTTCGCCTACAATGCCGGGTCTTATGAGTAAAATTCTTGGTCATTTGGAGCGAAATAGAGGCGATTTAGTTGGACTGGGAGCTGTGCTCCTCCTGGGGGCTCTAGGAGGCCTCATGAGTTATCTAGGATTTCGTCTGATTCTATGGATCGCAAGCTCTGCTAATTCTTCAACGAGAAAAGCCGCAGATATTGGACAGCAAAAGATCCAAGGACAGCAAGCTCAGATAACAAATTTTTCGACTGTAACCACAACAGCAACAGGCACAACTTCTCAAACCACCTCGAATGTTGCCCAAACACAATTGGAAGTAGCTCCCCAGAAGCAAGAACCACCAAAATTATACATATCGGACGGACCATTAGCACAAATTGGTAATAAAGAAGCCTATGGCATAGGCGGAACCGACTTAATCGTAAAGTTCACCGTCAAGCCTAATGCCCTTCCTATTCAATGGGAATATTTTGCTTACTTAATTAGCGAGGCCTTAGGGCTTCACGTCGTACCACCCACTTCCCTCGTCAATGCAGGTAAATTGAGCGATGAGAAGATCTTTGAAAACTTGCCTGGGTTGAAAGGACTTTTATTACCCCGATTTGCAACCAAAATGATGGTATTGCAAACCTACATAAAAGAATATGCAGGAGCCTCGTCTACAAGACGATATGATCTGCATAATTTCCAACGCGTCGTATTTTTTGAATTAATTATGGGCCGAATAGGTGATGATCACGATATCAGGATAGACACAGGTACAAAGTTGTGGGAAACCAGTAATAGCAAATGTGGCCATAAAGTTAGCAAAATTGTCTCTAACGTTTGGCTTCTGTTTAATGAGCAAAAAAACGATCCTATCTTAGATGACTTAATAGAACATATTCTTAAGTTAGATCCTACCTGTCTCGATGCTATAGAAAAGAAGGCGAAGGAAAAAAGCCCAGACACTTACGATTCTTCTACGTGGACAAACATCAAGGAAAACCTAGCTCTGATTCAGCAAGGTCTACGCTCTTTAAAATCGAGTAGCCGTCAAGTCTTTTGGTTAGCACTAGTGGCTGAATTGAAAGCCCACTAAAAAAGTCTTCAGATTTGCACCTAATACCTCTTTAATTTTTTTAACCCTTCCATTACACTCCGAATATGCAAATTTGGCTCGATACAATCGATATTCCGACGCTTGAAAAAGCGCAGAAACGGGGCATCCTTCACGGTGTGACGACAAGCCCTTCTATGCTCGTCTCCAATCCCCGCGACACGCTGACGGCATTACTCGCTGCGCAGCCCGGCCCTGTGGCTGTCGAGGTGTTTGAAGACCTCGTCCCTTCGATGATCTCGCAAGGAAAAGCGCTCCATGAGTTTTCTCCACGGATCGTTGTTAAAGTCCCTGTAACGGAAAGAGGCTTTGAAGCCCTCTGCTCTTTGGTGAAAGAGCAGATCCCCGTCATAGCGTCAAGCATTGTCCAACCAACGCAAGCGTTAGTCGCTGCTTTAGCCGGAGCCGGATGGGTCTCTCCTTACTTTTCCCGTATCATGAAATCAGGCGATAATCCTCTGGCTCAACTAGAAGCCGTCAAAAAAATAATTTCCATTTATCAAATGCGAACCCGTATCCTCGCGGTCAATCCTAAGACCATCGAACAGATCAAATCGTGCGCCGAAATCGGCATCGACGCCGTGACCATACGAGAAGATGTCTTCAAAGACCTCATCGAGACGCATGAGCTGACTGCCCAATCTATCGAACAATATGCTGACGACTGGAAGAAAATCCAAGCCCAACCGTGGTTTTAGAGGTAATTATGCAAATCGCTGTCATCGGAGCTTCAGGTCTCATTGGAAATAATCTTTGCCGTGCGCTTCTTGAAAAAGGAATGAAGGTCAAAGCCCTTGTCCATATTAATTCGAATTCTCTTGAAAGACTCGATGTCGAAAAAATCCGCGGCGATATTTTAGACAGTGCAGGCCTGCATAAATTCCTCCAAGGCGTTGATATCGTCTTCCACGCCGCAGGAAAAATCTCAGTCGATGGCGATAAAGATGGCACCGTCAGAGCCGTGAACGTCTTAGGAACTAAAAATATCGTCGAAGCCTGTCTGGCTACCGGCGTCCACAGGCTTGTCTATTTCAGCTCAATTCATGCGCTTCAACAACAGCCCGAAGAAGAGCTCGATGAAACAAGAGCGCTTGTCGGTGAAGAAGGACTACTCCATGATATCACAAAATCCGATGCGGAAAAAGAAGTTTTAAAAGGGATCGCGCAAGGACTCGACGCGATCATTCTTAACCCCACTGCCGCTGTCGGGCCCTTTGATTTTCAGCCTTCTCTTTTAGGACAAGGACTCATCGCTTTGTATAATCGAAAGATCCCGACGTTGATCGATGGAGGATTCGATTGGATCGACGTCCGCGATATCGCCAAAGCGGCCATTGCAGCCCTGGAAAAGGGAAAGTCAGGGCAGCGTTATGTCATCTCCGGAATGTGGAAAACAGTCAAAGAACTAGCCCTCCTCGTGCAAGAGATCACCGGAAAACCTGCTCCCAAATTCACCACACCGCAATGGCTAGCCCGTATGGGAATTCCTCTTGCCAAAGCCTATAGCTTTATCACCCATACGCCCATTCTCTATACAAATGAAACGTTGGAGGTTTTAATTCGGTGCAACCGAAATATCAGTTCCTTAAAAGCACGAAGAGAGCTCGGATTTTATCCACGCCCTCTGGCTGAAACACTCAACGATACCTTTGAATTCCACAAACGGATCGGAACGATTCGTTAGAGGGTGTT
>DASUCX010000172.1:0-12257 GCA_036275855.1 Rhabdochlamydiaceae bacterium | reverse complement strand
ACCTGCGTCAAAGCCCCGGGGTTTGTCTATCAAAAAGAGGGCAGTATTATTAATACGGCCTCCTTTTTGATAGACGAACCGCGGGAGCTTTCACGCAGGTCAAAATGAAAAAATTCACCGCCCCACAGTATAGAACAGATGTAAAAAGGGAGCCATTGTCTCTTGGATAGCGGTTCTCGCTGTATTTTTGAGATTAACCATGCAATAGATCTAGCAAAGATAAATAAGACTACCCCAAAGGCTGCTACCGAGGCCGATAACATGACTACTTTTTTGTAGGGCTCCACGGTAAAACGATAGCTACAGGGCCTTGAAACACCACCATATCACCAACAAGTTGGATATGCTTAGGAAAAGCGTTCAGGAGTTTGGCGATATCCAACCATTTCAAGTATGTTTTATCGATCATTGCTTGGGTTGAAACACAGGTGATGGAAGGGATGTGGGCCAGACTAGCCGTCAGCGTCTTTCCAAACGTCACAGTTTCTAAAGTTGCCATACACGCCGTAGTTAAAAAGGAGTCATTTTATGACAGGTGTATTTAAACAACAAATGTAAAGTTTTCGCCTTTTAGATGAGAGTTGTTCACCTTCGAATTTTTGTCAAAGAGGGGCTATCTGCCGAGAGCTGCAATGCGAGCGGTGCTTCGTGAATCACCGATCATGGTGGATCCGTGGCCATGATGGGAGGATGGTGTGATGGTGATGCGGATGTCTTGGCCGAGGGCATTGAGGAAGCGAAGGAGGCGCTCAAGAGAAAAACTCTTGAGATAGCCGCGGAGAAGGAGGGAGACCTTGGGTTGGGCGATTTTGAGGATTTTGGCAACGCGGACTTGGGTGAGCTTTCGTTTCTTGATGATTTTGGAAATTTCTATAGCAAGCTGGGCTTTGGCAAGCGCTTCTTCAGGATTGGCGAGGCCGAGGTCGGCAAAAATGTTGCCTGAACTTTCTTCCACATCGTAATGTTGTTTCTTTTTCATTTTTGGTCCTTGATGTATCCCTTTGCTTCCGCTAATCGCTTTTTCACTAATTCGATTTCTTGGGGCGGGGTGGAGATGCCGCTCTTTGACTTCTTTTGGAAGGCATGGAGCACTGCCACATAGTCCCTAAATTCTACCGTATACACTACTCGATATGTTCCGTTCGAGTCATTTTCTCTAATCTCTCGGATTTTCGCGCTTCCAAAGCCCTTTAAGACCTTGGAGGATGGGGGAGTCATTTGTTGTTGGACGTGTTTTAAGGCAAAGCCTATAGACCGCTGTACCCTGTCAGGGAATTCTTTGAGGTCGGCTTTGCTGCGCCCAACCCAGATAACTTTTTTCACTTTCGTCCGTGATTTTTCTCTTGAAACTCAATTATACCCAATTGGGTATATTTTGACAAGCAGATTTATGTGAGGCCCACTACTTGGAAAACTGGAGAACCATTTCAGTGAGCGATTTTCGATGGGGCTTAAGACCGGTTTCTGGCAGTTCAAAACACTGGATAGGGATTTTAAATTTCGGCAGATGAGCTTTTAACATCTCTTGAAGCTCTTCAAGCGGCAAAGGGTTTTTTAGAAAAACGGCAGGCCGCGCTCCAAATTCTTTATCGGGGAGCGGCACAACGACTGCATCGTGCAGGCCGCAGACTCTCCGAATGACTTCTTCGATCTCTTCAGGCTGGATATTCTCCCCGCCGGAAATAAAGAGATTGTCTTTCCTTCCGATGATTTTAAAGTGGCCATCTTCCCAGCAGCCGAGATCTTTGGTGGCAAACCAGCCATCTTGCAATGGCAAGGTCAGCTTTCCTTGCTCATAATAGCCTTGAAATAGCACGGGGCCTTTGACCCAGATCTCACGGTCTTCGGCCATCTTCATTTCGGCATACGGATGGAGCTGATGGTTCGTGACGATTTGAGAACTCATCTCTGTCATTCCGTAGGTCGGGTAAATATTCCATGGTGTCGGTAAGTCCGGCAGCGGCGCTCCTCCCAGCAAGATCGTTTTTAGATCGGGCATCTCTTGCGGGTTTTGCAAAAGCCTAAAGAGTTGGGTTGGCACTAAAGAAAGATGGGTTGCATGCTGCCAGTTGGAGCCGAGCATCACGAAACTTTTGGCCAGATATGATCGGATTAAAATTCCTATCCCCCCAACATGGAAGAGAGGCAGCGTTAAAGCCCAACGATCGCCCGACTGCAATGGAATAGTGTTGAACGAGCCGATGGCGCTCGAAACAAGATTACCTAAACTCAAGGCGGCGATCTTGGGCTTGCTCATCGAGCCTGAGGTAAAGAGAAAAACTCCCATTTTAGAAAGGTCCCATTCCGTGGAGCGGGGTGTTTCAGGATCGGGGAAAGTCGGGGTAAACAGTTCTGTGCTGAGCTGGGCCAGTGCATGATCTGCTGAGGGAAGATGGGTGCTTAAAGGACAGGCTATTTTTCCGCTTTTCCAACATGCCAGCAGGGTCAAGACAACTTCAGGCGTGGAGGGAGCCCAAAAGGCGACACGTTCATAGGGGAATGCTTCGATTTGTTTACACATCCCTTCGACGAAGTCTTCTAATGAAGCATGGTCCCAGATAAATTCATCCGTAATTAGCATGGTGTTACTCTTTCTTTTTTTATGTGAAATTCCGGGGGGAAATGGATCTTTCCTTCTCGGATAAAGGGAGGGTCTGTGAGCAGGTCTTCCTGGACGTGGACCACTGTCCCAATGCCTAAATCATGAGAAGGAATCTCAAGAGCTTTAGCAAGAGAGGCGATCTGATGGAGTCCAACCCCGCTCTCGTAGCTGCTGCTCAAAATCACAGCTGATTTTTTTTGCGGCATTCCCTTAACCATAGGCTTCCAGACAACAATCGATCCTAATTCTTGACCATCGGAAGCTATGGGAAAAGGCGAAATGTCGTGGCCGGGGTCTTCGATGAACTCAAAATCTTCCGGAGCAAAATTGGAAAGAAATCGTGTTGTTTGTTCTTGACTCCACTTTCCGACGATGTCTAGGCGCAGCCTGAACCCATTTTTAAGAAGGTTGGCTAAGAACAAAGCTGCAGGAACATCCAAATGACCCACTTTAAGTTTAGCTGTCTTGCAGCCATGGCTTGTTTTAGCGTGCTTCAAAATATCTTGCACGGTGCCATTCAGATATAAACAGACAGGAGCATCGGTTATTTTGGGAGAGCTCAGCCCAAAGAGGCCGAACTCTACCGACGGAAATAACGGCCCTTGATATCCGTTTTGCACAGCCTTGAGCTGCTGCAGCACTTCGCTTAAGGTTTCTCGGCTTCTGCCGGGAAGCGGAGAGACTTCGCTCCACTGATTTTCATTTTGGAGTAAAAAACCTTCTTTCATTCCGAAGGCCTTTAGAGTGATCTTAAAGTGGAAAATTTTAAATTCCATAAACCATAGAAATGGTAAGAATTAGGGTATATAAAATGAGAAGCTTTCCGGTTTGCGCAAACGGGACATTGAGCAGACGCTTGTCTTGGATTGTCCACACGGCTTTCATAGGAACAAAAGCGGGGATGAGCAAGATTGGCATCAGGTAATGGCCGTAGAGACAGGGAATGCAGCAGGCTGCGACTATACAGACGGTATATTCAACTTTTCCAAAAGTCTCCCCGAAGCGAACAACAACTGTTTTTTTATGACATTTCCGATCTTCATTGACATCTCTAAGATTATTTGCAGTCAGAATTGCCATTGAAATTAGGCCTGGGCAAAGGCCCAAGATCCCGACATGAAGAGGAATCTCATGCGTTTGAAGATAATAGGTAATCAGCGTAGCAACTGGTCCATAAAAGAAAAGAACAAAGAAGTCGCCCAGCCCTAGATAGGCCAGCGGCACCGGTCCTGCGGTGTACCCCAAGCTCAGGCCGATATAGAGAATTGCTAGAAAGCTTACATAAGGGCCATTAATCGCGGCTAAGTAAGCGCTTGATATGACAGCAAAAGTAAAGGCGACGATAATGGCTTTTCTCATCATGGGAAGAGCGACCAGCCCAGCTTGGGTCACACGGCGAGGTCCTTTTCTCTCGCTTGTGTCTGCTCCTTTGAGAAAATCGAAATAGTCGTTAGCGAAGTTTGTTCCCACCTGAATGGCAACGCCGGTCATGAGCGTCAGCAGGAAGGTCAGCAAGGAAAATGACCCGGCATTCCAAGCCAAGACCGTTCCGATCAGTGCAGGGCTGACGCTGGCGATCAGGGTTTTCGGGCGGCTCGCTTCAACCCAAATAGAAAATGTGTTCATTTAAAAGACCTCAAAAAGTGTTTTACTGATCATTGTCCATTTCAGGTATTTTTTCAATTAATTGAAAAAAGAGGAAAAATCAATAATTTGGCTAAATAATTCATCGTTTTCAACAGCTCTACTGACACCGTTGACATGGATAAGAATGGGCCTAATGGAAAAACCTCTCGGATAGGATAGTCGTTCAATTTTCTCTTTAACATCTTCGATGACATGGGATTTTATTTCTGAAGCATAGAACTTGATTTCACAAAGATAGAGAGTTTGTTGGCGAGTTTGAATGAGAAGATCGATCTGGCATCCTTTTTTCCGCTTTGTTTTTCGTTGGAAGAAAGGGCCTGCCATGACGATATCGCGAATATCGATCTTGAGTAATTGGCACACCTCTTTAAAATTGTTTAAAACGAGATTTTCAAATTGAAAACCCATGATGGTTTCCCATCCTGGGAGATTGTCGAGAGATGAATCGAAGAGATTTTTAGCTATTTTATCCTTATTTGGTGCTATGTATCGTAGATAGAATCGAAGATAATTGTCTCGCAACCGGAAACGTTTCATCGAAGAAGATTTCTTGTTTTTAATGTTCCAAGAGGCGTCTTCGGCAATGAAACCAGCTAAGATTAGATTGTGTAAATTGCTTGAAATAGCTCCGCTCTTTTCTATTTGCAGCTTTTGACAAATTTGGTCGATCTCTAGTGCACCATGAGACAAAGTATTTATGATATTGCTATAGGTCTGAGATTTCTTTGAGAATAAATCTGAGAAGATTTGGTCATATTCTCGATAAAGAAGGCCCTCTGGTTGAAAACACATTCTTCGTATATTGGCTTCAGCAGGCTTTTCTGGAATAATCTCCTCGAGATATTTAGGCACCCCTCCCGTAACTGATAAAATCTTGAATTTTTCATAGGCGCTCACTTTGTTTTTTTGACCTTTCCAAAATTCCTGACATTCCAAGAGAGGTAATTCATCAAGTACCAAATCAACAGAAACCCTACCTAAAAAACCGGTGCTGCTAAGAATATTTTCTTCTATCCAGCTAGAAATGGAACCGCAGAGAATAAAAATAAGTTTGGGATTTCTTGAGAAATAAAGATCCCATAAGTTTTTTAAATGGCCTAAGAAATCAGGATCAGACGACCCCATCCATGAGATTTCATCGAAAACAACAACAATTTTCTGATTTTTTAATTGGTTTCCTAAGTGCCAGAATAACTCGCTCCATTCAGAAGTTTGCACTTTAGGCATCTTAAGACGCTGGGACATATGAGTAGCAAAAGTATTAATCTGTCGTTGCCGAGTCATACCTTTGACAGGTGGAAGTCCTGAAAAAATTAAACTCTTTTTATCTTCGGTAAATTCGTGAATGAGTCGACTTTTCCCAATGCGTCGTCGGCCTCGTATGACGACAAGACTGGCCGAACTTTTTTTACGTAGGAGATTTAGTTCTTCGAGTTCTTTTTTTCTGCCTATAAACTTCATCGCAGCACCTAAAAAAATGTCATTCTCATGATATGAGATTCAGGTTTTAATGCATATCATAAAAATGACAAATGTCATTCTCATGATATGCTGTTTTTGAGACTTTGCATATCATAAGAATGACATTGGAGCTTTGATAAGCTTATAAGTTATTTAAAATAAGTCTTTTAAAAAAATAGGCGGCCAATTTGACACCTCTCAGCTCATAAGGCTTTTTATTGCAGACTTAAGACTCTTTTAGTAAAATGGGGCACTCCATGATCAAGAAATTCATTGTTTTTTCTCTTATCGTTACTACTTTTATCGTAGGTTATGATCACTTTCGTTCGGACCATCCCGAGTTCGGGCCTAAAGACTTCTGCCATCCTGGTATTTTAAAGAGAACTCCGAATAATCCTAACCCAGATTCCAAACAGCTAGCTTCGGAGATTCTAAAACAGCGATTTACTTATCTTGGATGCGGTGGACAGCTCACGGCTTATGAGAGTGCTGATCATCAATACGTGATCAAATTTTTCAATCCCCGCAACTCTCTTTTTAATCGAAGAAAGCATCTAGAGAAAAATTTTAAAAGATACGCCATGTCGCTTAAAGATCTCAAAGAAGAGACGGGCATTGTCTATAACCACTTTGATGCCTCTACGGTTCTCCATCAATCCGTCGAAGTGATGGGAAAAGAAGGCAAGCTGTATCAGATCCCGTTGGAAAAATATCCGTTTATCCTTCAGAGGAAAGTCGAACTGGTCTTGCCTTACTTAGACAAGCTCTACAAGGAAGGTAGAGTCGCTGAAGCCAAGGAATCGGCTCGGCAGATCTATGCGCTATTTGTCTCTCGCACCAAAAAAGGGTATCGGGACCATTCACAGAACTTAGAAGTGAATTACGGTTTCTACAATGGAAAAGCGGTGCAGATTGATCCCGGCCGTATCCGCCACGATAAGGCAGTGGCTCAAAATCCGCGCAAAGAGATGGAAAGAATCGCTAAGAATATCAAGCGGTACTTATCGGGCTATCCTGGTCTGAATAAAGTGATCGATGAGTGTTTGAATTACTCCCAACCATCTTCAGAATAACAAATTCCATTTGCCGCAGCTTGAAGAGTTTGTGCGATATAGGGGATTGTGCTGTCCGGGAGATTATCCAGAGGGAAAAATTCCAAGGCGGCACATTTCTTCGGTTCTTGATTAACGACCTTCCCTTTCCAAGATGTGCACTCAAAGAAAATATCGACATTTTGCCGATTGGAGTATCTGTGGACGACATGAACGACTTGGAGCTGGGAAGGCAAAATCTCAATACCGGCTTCTTCTTTAGCTTCACGGATCATTCCTGCAGTGGCAGGCTCTCCATCTTCGACATGGCCAGAGACCAGCCCATATTGTCCATCGCAATAGCCTGTATTTTTTCGCAGCAGCAGCAAGACTTCATTTTTTTGTCTCAGGATGAGGTAGGCACAGACATAAGTATCGGCCTTTCTCTTAGTGATGGGAGGGCTGATTTGTGATTGATTCATCGTATTTAGATTCCAGTTTGTATTGTTGCAATCTACTTTTTGGTTTGGTTTTGGTAAAGGTAATAACCCCATTTAAAAGCATATGTTGCAGAACTTTTTTGAGCCCACCTGAAATATTTTTATGACCCAATGTTCTAGCAATCTCAGCTTTTGACAAAGGTCCAGTTTTCAATAAATTAATGATCATAGTTTCTAATGACTCGGGCCTTGACTCGGGCCTTGACTCGGGCCTTATTGCGAGTTCTTCTGGTTTTTTTCCTGTCGCAAAGAAAATAGAGGGCGAAAAAGTCGTAACAACTGAATGCGTTCTTTCTTCCCAGGAGGAGAAAGGATTTCCATTCTGCTTGCACCAATCGAGGATATTTAAGGTTCCCATTCCCCATTTTTCAATGACACCTGCACGATAAAAAACACTGGCGATAATGGGATTCCATGGTTTTGATTCATGAGGATGCATCAGTTTTTCTGGAGTCATATCAAAGTGTAGAACTCCAGGATTGATGATTTCTAAGTGGTTGTCATACATAGCAATCGCTATGGCGCCGCCTGGTATCGTATAGTCTCTATGGCAAATGGCATTTGCAATAGCTTCTCTTGTGGCAAGTGGGGGATAAAGCGGATAGTCTTCCCGGATCATTTTTCCGGGAACTAATCGCCCGGAAATAGGAACATGGTCCATTAAAAAAATTTCGCCTCGTTTTAAAAGGTCAAAGGCATGTCCCCAATATTCCCGATTATCCATGAAACCTGAAAGGCGACTTTCTCCTCTAAATCGTGCTAAACGTATAGATAACTGAGGATAGGATGGAAAAAGCCGCTCACTTTTGCCATAAAGTGCAACAGCTGCATTGATGAGACGCCCTTCATTGAGAAGGCCTAGCCCTCGGAGAACGGACTCGGTATCTGTATTTGTCGGTTTACTTATGCGTCCCAGCTTGATTGCATTATGCAATGTATTTTGGATCTCTTCTTCGTCGAGGTCTTTAATTGTGATCCAATCTGGTGCGGGTTCATTTTCCCACCTTCGGTGGGCATGAAACTTTTCTAAAATACGTTTTTCATATTCTTCAGGAGCCATTGTCTGTGTCGTAGGTCCATGTCGGATATAAGGACGGCCATCATACGTATAAGTTCCAAGTTTTCCTGAGACGCGAATAATAATTGCTGCTTTAGCGCTATCAATTGCAATGGTTTCAATTTCAGGAAACACAGGAGGCTCAATTTGCCGCAATTCGAATGTAATATCCTCGAGTGTTTTACTGGTGACTTGTTGGCCAGTCAGCTCTCCATTGTCTGTGACTCCAAAAATGACGGATCCGCCAAGGCTATTGAGAAAGGCGCAAACTGTTTTTGCTGCTTGGCTTCTCTGTCCTGTTGTTTTTTTAAATTCCAACGAGTCCGATTCACCTTTTGAAATCAGTTTTTGGAGTTCTTCTAAGAGCATATGTATCCCACTGAAAATAGAGAGTTCATTTGTGTATACCCAAGGAACTTCAAAATTTGGTTTTTGACTGCGCTAGCATCCCCACCTTTGCAGCCGCGTCCGTCGACCATGTGCTTGCACATGGCCTGCTTCCGCGGCGGCTGCGCCTGCTACAAATCCGGGGCGCTAGCTTTGTCAAAAACCAAATTTTGAAATTCCTTGGGTATATATCAGGGCTTCCGTTTAAACTGCTTAAAATTGGGTTTCCGTTTTTGAACATAGGCATTGCGGCCTTCTTGCCCTTCGGGTGTCATGTAAAAGAGCATGGTGGCGTTGCCGGCCAGTTCTTGGAGACCCGTTTGGCCATCGCAATCGGCATTGAGGGCTGATTTGAGGCAGCGGAGGGCAATCGGGGAGTGCTGGAGCATCTCTTGGCACCATTGGAGCGTCGTCGATTCGAGTTCTTCATAAGGAACCACGCAATTAACAAGACCCATTTCTAGCGCTTGCTGAGCGTTATACTGGCGGCAGAGGAACCAAATCTCCCGCGCTTTTTTCTGACCCACGATGCGGGCAAGATAGCTTGAGCCGAAGCCTCCATCGAACGAACCCACTTTAGGTCCAACTTGTCCGAAGATCGCATTGTCGGCAGCAATGGTCAGATCGCACACGACATGCAGAACATGGCCTCCGCCGATCGCGAAGCCTGCGACCATTGCAACAACCGGCTTAGGGCAAGTGCGGATCATCCGTTGGAAGTCGAGGATATTGAGCCGCTCATCTCCTTTAGCATCGACGTAGCCGGCATCGCCACGGATTTTTTGGTCTCCGCCTGAGCAAAAAGCTTCTTTCCCTTGTCCCGTAATGATGATAGCGCCGATGTCGCTGTCGTAGCGGGCGTCATTGAAGGCATGCATCATCTCATCGACCGTCTGCGGCCGGAAGGCATTCCGGACGTGGGGGCGATTGATGGTGATTTTGGCAACACCATTGAATTTATCATAGTTAATATCGGTATAAGTTCCGCAGGCGGCCCATTGAACTTCGGTTGTAAGGGTCATCAATACCTCTCAAGTCACTGCGTAGGCAAGCCCTTCGATCTTCACTTTGATCTTTTCTTCGATCGCCATGTGAAGCTGCCGGTTTTCTACGCGATTGGTTTTAAATTCGATGAGATGGGTTTTCTCTTCCCTGAGAATCTTTGTCAGATGGGAAGGCTCTGTCATCAAAAGGTAAGGCAGGTGGAACATCTTGGCAGCGTCTTCAAATTGCCACGGATGCGCTCCTGCGACGTATTCTTCGAACATCTCTTTTTTCTGCGCGATGGAAAGAAACGAGAAAATACCTCCGCCTTGGTTATTGATCACGAGTAAGATGACGGGGACTTTGCATTTTTGGAGGAGTGCAAGAGAGTTAAGGTCATGCAACGCGGTTAGATCTCCGATCACCGCGAAAATGGGCCGCTGAGAGCCTTCCGCAAGCCCGGTGATCATGGCGATATTGCCATCGATGCCCGATGTTCCACGTTTCGCATAGATCGGACCGCGGTGGAACCGCGGAAAAAAGAATTGATCGCCGTCCCTGATCGGCATGCTGTTGGCAAAAAAGAGGGAGTAGTGTGGGGGGAGATGGTGTTGCAAAAACCGAATAAGGCCAGGCTCTGAAGCAGCGGGAATATATTCATCGATATGCCCTTCAATCACCTGACTGACAGCCTTCCAGTGGCTCATCCAAGAGATACGGCGGGCAGTCCACTGAAGCAACTGCTGACAGAAGATGGTGGGATCGGTCTGTAGCCGATGAGTCAGTAAGTGAGAAGGATCGCGCCTTTCAGGATGGTCAGCGACCATCGCATAAATGGGTGGAAGCGCTTGTTTTAACCACTCTGCCAGCGGCTTGGAGACGAGCCGGTCGCCGAAATGCAAAACACAGTCCGGGCGGAAATGCGGGACGAGTTTAAGCACCATGTCGTAATGTGGAATGACGTTGTGGTGCAGGCCTTCTGAGCGAAGCCCTGAAGTAATGTCGGGCAAGATCGGCCAATCGAGCAGCTCTGCTAGCGTAAAGATTGATTTGAGGCAGCGGGAAGAGGCCATCGATCCGGCAATGATGACGCCGCGCTCGCAGGCAGAGAGTTTTTTTGCCCACTGTTCGATAGAAGCCGTCGAAAGAGTATGGTGTGTAGGCTCATAATGCGTCGAAGGCGGCACTTCTTGTTCATCATTGGAGAGGAAAGGCTCTCTGAAAAGGCAATTGAGATGGACAGGACCCCTGGGGTTTTGGGTGGCGCGGTAGACAGCTTGGGCAATGGTTGAGCCGATGAATCCCGGGGGGATTGCCTGATCGGGGCAGGGGATTTCAAAATACCACCGGATATGGCCGCCGAAGATTTTGACCTGATCGCAGGTTTGATTGGCGCCGCACTCTCTAAGTTCATGGGGACGATCAGCGGTAATCACAATGAGAGGGACTTCATCATTAAACGCTTCCATGATCGCCGGATAGAGATTGACAACCGAGGTGCCTGATGTGACCAGGAGGGCGACTGGAGTTTTGGAGGCTTTCGCGTAGCCGTAGGCATAAAAAGCGATCCCTCTTTCATCGAAATGGACAAATTTTTCAAGTTTGTCTTCTTGCGAGAAGGCATAAGCGAGCGGCGTCGACCGAGAACCCGGGGAGATGCAAACTCGTCGAACGCCTTGTTCGACAAGATGCTGGACGATCTGTTTTGCATAAACGTCATTCATTTAAAAACCTCAAATAGTGATGGATTTTTCGATCGAGTTCTTGCCATTCAGTTTGCGGATCGGAGCCCTTGACGATGCCCGCACCTGCAAAAAGATGCATTTCATTTCTGCGGATTAAGGCTGAACGGATTGCCACAGCCATATCCGTCTCTTGAGGGGAGACCATCCCAAAAGGTCCTCCGTACCAACCTCGATGCAGCGGCTCGATCTCAGTCAGATACGAGATCGCGGCTTCTTTCGGAAGCCCTCCTAGAGCCGGAGTGGGATGGAGATGTAAAAAGAGCTCTTGGTCAGAGATTCCATCTTTTAGATCGCCGCGGATGCTCTGATAGAGGTGATTGAGAATTCCAAACGGTTTTTGCTCGGGAGGGTGCCATTTGATATCTCTGCAGAACCGCATGAATTTTTCATGGAGAAAGACTTGGACAGCTTCGATCTCGGAAGTCTCTTTTGGGGTCCATTGTTCAATCTGACCTTTAGTGCCTGCGATGGCCTCGGACGTGATCTTTCTCTCTTGCCGGTGGAACAGTTTTTCAGGAGTTGCTCCAACAAAGGCAGTGTCTGCATCGAGTTGGAGCATGAAGAGAGAGGCCTCTCTGCCATAAGGAGACAGCATTCTCAAGACATGGAGAGGATCGATCTTGCTATCGAGTTTTAATGACGATTGCCGGGCTAGTACAACTTTTTTCAATTGGTTGTTTTGGATTTTTTCCAGTGCATCGCTCACCATCATCCACCACGCTTCGAACGTCGGCGTATCTTTTCTTTGCAACACTTTAGGAAGGACAAACGGAAAACGGGAAGAGTCCCACACTTCTTGTTTGAGCGTTGTCGGGGAAAAGTACAGAGAAGGTGGAAAACAGC
>DASUCX010000171.1:0-4503 GCA_036275855.1 Rhabdochlamydiaceae bacterium | reverse complement strand
TGGTCCATTTAGGAACTATCAGCCGCTTTATTGCAGGACTTTTCCACCTCATTCTTATCAGTCTTGCCGTCTTTCTTGCCGGAATTTATATCGAGTCGATCTTCCTGCTGATTGGAATTATCTTAGGTGTGTTTGCCTTGCTCACCGCAATGCTTGTTCAATATATGTACGCCTTTATCATCCCCGTGGCGATCGCAGGCGTCATCGTTATGGTCTTATCCGTCTGGATTTCCCACAGAAAATTCAATCAGTCTTAGAGCAAGTCGTTAACAACATCCATGCAGATTTCGGGTAATTTCCGATCTTGGTCAATGCAGTCTTTAACCAACAAAATTGCCTGCCTGATCTCTTCTGGAAGCTCACGTGAAGGAGAACTTTCTCCAGGCCAAGAGGCATCCCGAGTGGTCTTATCGGGCCATCTAGAATAGGCAATCCACTTGCCATCTTCAGACTTGTGGAGGCAGGAGCCCAGAGCTCCCCTGTGCGAAACAAAATGGTTGGCGATCTGGTGCCAAGCCTTCTGGTAGTCGTCTTCTCGGCCAGGCTTCAGATAACTCTGGTAAATCACTGCGAACATGCTTTAAATATACCCAAAAAACCATGTTCTTACCAATCTTGTTAAAAAATTTTAGAAAAATAACGGCCATTTTTTGACCGAATACGGCCATTTTCTGGCGAATACGGCCAAAATTGTTGAAAAAATGGCCGTATTCACATAAAATTGGCCGTATTCAGAGGTGGTTGCAAAACTCGCTTTAGAGCCCAAATTCGATGATTTTTGATTAAGTTTGGTTTTTGCGCAAATCGACATACTCGATTTAGAGTAGGCGATTTGCGTAAAATCCAAACCTAATCAAAAAGCGCGAGTTTGGGCCCAAATCGGAGTTTACAACTATCTCTTCAGTCAAAAATAAGGTATAGATGCGACTACAAACAAAAAAGATGGCGGTATTAGAACAATTGAGAGAAGAGGCAGAACCGATTGGTCTCTTAGAACTGCTCAAAAAGCTGGGAGAGGCCTATACCGATAGGACGTTACGCCGGTGGCTCGCTGAAATGGTCAAGGAGGGATCTGTTGAAATTTTGGGGCGCAAAAAGGGAACCAAGTATCTCGTTCGTCAATCTAAAACTGGAGCAAGAAGCCTTTTTAGCACCGAAAGCCTGGCTGTCATTGAACAAGTGCGCAAGCCTTACTATGAGCGTATCCCTATTTCTTACGTAGAAGAATGGCTCGACACATACCAGCCAAATGAAACGTATTATCTTTCCTCAGAAATTCGAACGCAGCTATATAACGCCGGCAAACGATCTAAAAGTGAAGAACCGGCAGGGACATTTGCTCGTCAAATTTTTGACCGTTTGCTAATCGATCTGTCTTATAACTCCTCAAGATTGGAGGGGAATACTTATTCGATATTAGAAACCGAAAAACTGCTCTTTGAAGGACATAGCGCTGAAGGTAAATTAGACGAAGAAAAGACAATGATTTTAAACCACAAAGAGGCCATCCGTTTTCTTGTCGATTCTGCGCACCAGCTCAAGATTCTGCCTGAGACGATTTTCACTCTGCACTATCTTTTATCGGACGGACTTATTGATACTCAGTATACAGGAAAAGTGAGAAATGTGGGCGTTCGTATTAGTGGGTCGACGTATATTCCCTTTGAAGATTCCAAGCGTTTGAAACATCAATTAGAGCGCGTGACCCAAAAAGCAGCTTTAATTGAAGATCCCTATGAGCAAAGCTTCTTTCTACTCGTTCATCTTTCCTATTTGCAGGCGTTTATCGATGTCAACAAAAGAACCGCTCGATTAAGTGCAAATATTCCTCTCATTATGAAAAATCTTGTTCCTTTGTCATTTAACGATATTGAAAAAGAGGACTATACAAATGCGGTGATTGCTATTTATGAATTGCAAAATGTAAGACCTCTTGTCGATTTATATGTTTTTTCATACCTCCGCACCTGCGCACTGTATGATGAAACTGCAAAAGCAATCGGTTTTGACGAGGTAAGAGTTCGTTATAGACAACAACGACGTTCGATGATTGGGGACATTATTGTTCATAGTTTAGTGGGAGAAGAAATGAACAAACATATCGACTCCCGTGTTAAACAAATTCCATCCAAAGATCAACACGCCTTTCTAGAGGATCTCAAGGAAGATCTTGAAGCCCTTGATTCAATTCGCATTGTTGGGCTGGGGGTCACTTCCAAAGAGTTAGAAGTATGGAAGAAAAAATTTGAGTCAGCCAGCCTGACATAACCCGTTGATCATAAGTTCATTGCCGAACTTAATAGCACTTAATTTAGTTTAGAACAATTCATAAAAATAATAAAATGTTCGCACTAACCGGAGAATTTCTGTGGCTACTGTCACCCAATTAGGCGAATTAAAAACCTATTACCATAGAAAGTGGGAGGATTTTCAGCCCGTTCCACAAGATACTCTGAGTGCCATCGTGCATATTGGAGGCTTAGCTCTCCCCTTCATCGGCCTTCTTTATAAACCTGCCGGCCGAGCCATTTCTTTCACAGCCACTTCTTTGAACATCTTTCACTCTGGAAGTGTATTTCGACTTGAATTTGGGAACTCCCGAATATGGAATGCTCGCGCTTACGGACATCTTTGGTCAATCGTTAAAAATGGCGCAGAACTCATTGGAACTGTCTCCGGCTTAAGGATAGGCCTTGCCATCCACACAGTCATGAATTTAGGCGAAAACTTCTACGAATTAAGAGAAAAATGGAACGATGAGAAAATACTCCGAATTGTTTCCAATGCCCTCTATTTATTGACCTTGGTGAATTTCTCAAATCCTGTCTATTATGGAATCGTTGGATTTTCATTCGTATTCCAAGCATTCTTAACCGCGAAAAAAGCGCACACTGATTTTTGCGGAGCTAAGACATGGACAGAAATGAAAATCCTCGATGCCGCCGCTCATGTTGCGCTGACTTATATTTTTTGCGACAAGGCCGCTACTGCCTTTGTTCAATACACCGAATATGGCACTGAAATCCCGAGCGTTGTCTCAAGAACCCCAAGAACCTTTGTTCTCATGCAATCTTTGAGTAAGCTCAACGAAGAGACTCTGAAGAGAGATTTTTTTCAAAATAGTAAAGGGCTTGCAGAATCCGTAACGCCCGTGGCCTTGCGTCAATTTGCACAGCAAAAAGGCCAAAAAGACTTAGTCTACTACACATCCCGAGCTCATGGTGCGCAAGCCAGGGTGATCTTGATAAATATGGCCATAGGCTACAACGCGCCTCATCGGATCTTTTGGCAACTCTTTCCTCTAGAAGAGCGCTGGGCGGCTTCATCTGATGCAGAAAATCCGGTTGAAGTTGCCGCCCACATGGAAGACGCTATCCGAACGATCTTAGTCGAGCAGCCTGAAGAAGATGGCCTTCCCGTCATTGTCACCGGCGGTACTACCATGATGAGATATCTCGAAAGCGAAATTCTTAAAAATCCTGAGATTTCACCGAAGGCAGCCAGCGGTATTACAGACGGCAGCATGCGCGCTGTCACAATGACACCGAATGATATGGGGGAATTACAGGTGTCTCAGGTCATCGATCCTAATTTTGCATCAAATTGAAATTTGACGTTGATTGTCATTTACGCAGGTATAGATATAAGCTATTGCTCATAAGCTGTTTGCTTAATATTTACACTATTTAATTTACTACGAAACAATCCCAAAAAATTATAAAATACTCGCATTAAAACGGAGATTAAAATGGTTACAAAGTCGGGCGAATTAAAAACTTATTACCAAAGGAATTGGGAAGAGTTCCAGCCTTATGTATCAGGAGACACTTGGAGTACCATTACGCACGTTGCAGGACTCGTTCTCCCCATCATCGGCCTTCTTCATAAACCTGCCGGCCAAGCGATTTCTTACGCTTCTAACGCTTTAAACCTATTCTCAATAGGAAGAGAAGTTTTGACCGAAAAAGAAATACCATTGACTAACCGCTTTATCTCATCAGGAGAAGAACTTTTGACCACAAAAGAAATACTATGGGCTCGTGGCTATGCCCATGTTTGGTCGATTGTTAAAAGCGGTGCCGAAGTCATTGGAACTGTCGCAAGCTTAAGAATCGGTCTTGCGGTTCATGCCACTATGAATTTAGGCGAAAGCCTCTATAGTTTAGGCAAAAATCTCTATGCATCGCCTCATTTAGAGACATTCCTCACATTGGACGGATCTGAAAAAGTCATTCGGGTGGCATCCAATGCCCTGTATTTGTTGACTTTAGTGAATTTCTCAAACCCTGTCAATTATGGATTCATTTGTGTTTCACTCCTGTTACAAGTAGGATTGAGCTTCAAAAAAGCGTGCGATGCCTATAAAAAAATCACATCATGGAAAGACATGAAAGTCCTCGATGCGACAGCTCATGCGGCAATGATGCTGATTTATATGACAAAGGTTCCTTTTGCCTGGAAACTCAGCGTTATACTCCCAAGAACCTTTGTTCTCATGCGGCC
>DASUCX010000170.1:0-2383 GCA_036275855.1 Rhabdochlamydiaceae bacterium | reverse complement strand
CTTGTTTTCTCCCTATACTCATACTCTTAAACAAACCAGTCCCTGCAAGGGCATTTATTTTCGAATAAGTCGAGTATGCGGAAAGTCTACTCTTTGGACAAATTAAAATTTTGCAACAAAAAAATCATATAAACTATAGGCAAGCCACTGGTGTGGCTTGAGTCAGGACTCGAGGTGAAGCGTACTTGCCAGACGAACCAGCCTGAAGGGCAATTCATCGCCTAAAGGGAGCCTGTCCTGGGCAACTCATTCAACTTGAAAAAATCTTTTTCACATTTTAAACTCCTATGAAATATTGGAGGGAAATAGCTTGAAGAAAGAAGTTATTACCAAATTAACTCAGAGTTTTGAAGAAGCAATGCGCATGGAAAATGGGGTAGAGTATTGGACAGCACGAGATCTTCAGCTTCTTTTTGAATATGCTGACTGGGACAATTTTGTAAATGTCGTTGAGAAAGCAAAAATAGCGTGTCAAAACTCTAAGTACAAAAAAGATAACCATTTCCGTGACGTCACGGAAATGGTATCTCTGGGGTCGGGCAGCCAAAGAGCGATCCCTGATTGTAAATTATCTCGTTATGCCTGTTATCTTATTGCCCAAAATGGAGATCCACGTATACACAAATGAGTTCAAAAGTTTGAGCCTGCCCGCGTCGGCTTTCCCTTAAATTTCGCCCCGTCTGCATCGCTCAACTTATTCAAGTTGAGCTGCTTCGACGCCGGCTACGCCTTGGCAAAATTTAGGGAGCCTCCTTGGCATTTCTCAAACTTTTGAACTCATTTGTGTATAAAGAATCGATCGCATTTGCACAGAGCTACTTTGCCTTGCAGACTAGAAAACAAGAGCTTTTGGAAAAACATATTGCAAATGTTGAGACGCTATGAGTCCTATCCGCGATAGGAATGGGAGGCAAATAGCTGTAAACATGCATAATGTGTCCTGTATTGAATGCACTTTTATGGGAGTGAGTAAACCGCCTTCTTCAATTATTTTCCAATAACCCAGCGTAGCACCGAGTGTACCTGTCATAGCAAATATAAAAGCATTTTCTATTTTATTATCGTTAAACATATGAACCGCACCAAATAGTATGGCTTGAACAAAATTACTGATGTGATTCTGTGATTCCTTAGATATTGAATAAATATGACGATCAATTTGATCACAACCTACCCCTATCCATTCCATTAAAAAACCTCTAAAGAAAACCTCTTCAATAATAGGAGTAATTAAAGCCTGATCAAGGATTTGCTCCAATATATTGTCAGAAACACTCGGAAAATTTTTCTGGCAAATTCCGTAAAAAAAGCCCCAAACGAAACCGGCTATATTTACAACAACTTGAATATTTATAAGCTTTGACGACAACTCTATTTTGTATGATTTTTCTTGCGGTTTTTTTGCCGAGTGTTGATTACAATCTATGTTGTTGTTAAATTCAAACCACTTATTTGTTTCTTTGGATTTTGGCCGAATTTTCTCTAGTAAAAGAGTCAGAGCAGAAACTGATAGAGCAAATCCCACTGCATTCTTCGAGGAAAATCCCGCCACTCTCCTGGAAAGGAGATAACTTGATACCGCAACACTACAAGCTTCAATCGCCATATCTTTGGCAATCTTACTCCTTCTTTATTTTAATGCCATCTACTAGATGATCGGTTGCAAAGATCTAAGTTCTCCTCGTGCTGATTTAAATAAATTTTTTATTACAGCTTTCAAGATAAAAACTCTGCCACGCAAAGCGAAGAAAAACCATTGCTGAACCAAGTACCTAGCGCCTCTCTAAACCCCCGATCTTATTTTCTGCATTTAAATTTTTAGCTATCGTCCCTGATTGCGTAGTCTTGACTAGACAGAATCAACAAGATCAAGGTATTCTTCAGGGTTTAATTTATAAGGAATGAGCTATGGAAAAACCTAAAAGATGGCAGCTTCTTTTAATCGCCGCCGTCATTTTTTTGACAGTCTACAACATTTTGCCAACTGTCTTCTTCTACACCAAACCGCTGAAATCCCCGATCGACCAAAAGCGGGCTGAAAAAGTTGAGGTGGACATTGCAGCCCGTGTTAACGCCTTAGAAAAAGAATCCGTTTCATGGCTTGAATCTTTCTGCACCCTTTTAAACCTCAAACCGTTATCGATTGCCCTTGATGCTTCGAGCCCTCAGTTTGTCCAGGTTAAATTTAAAGAACAGGCCGAAGCGCAAAAATTTAGAACTTATCTTCCACGAGCTGGAAGTTTGATCGGCTTCGTCCCCGCCCAGCTCGACATTTACGATCGAGATCCGACCAGCAAAACGGTAATCATTCAACGCCGTATCCCTGTCCATCTCGAACCCAAAACCCTTAAAGACTATTTCCAATTTGGATCTAAACGTGACC
>DASUCX010000169.1:0-2268 GCA_036275855.1 Rhabdochlamydiaceae bacterium | reverse complement strand
TCCTTGAGCCGCTGTATTAAATTCAACTTTTGCGAAATAGCCTTTCCGCATTTGCTTCCATTGAGTTCCTGCTTGAACCAGAGCTTCTTTACCTTGGGGAGACTCTGCTAATGTGTGCAAAACTGCAAGTTTTTCTGCATTTTTAATATCTCGATAGGCTTTTAGATATTTAATACCTTTAACGGTTGCTAAAGGAAGAAGGATATCTACACCATATTTACCTAACAGTAGCCCATCAATTCTCCACGACGGGCATACTGTAAATTACTCCAATTGACAATGAGTTCGTACATTTCTGGAACTAAAAGCTGAGCTAGCTCTGCTTTATCACAGGATCTAAGGTATTCGCACAATTTCATCGTATCAACGACTAACTGTTTTGGCGTGTTGATCGGATGTTGAATGGTCATCCATACAAAGTGTCCTACCCCAGAAACAGAGTTGCAGATTGAGGGCAAAAATGCATTTGCTGACTCGTAAAAACCCTGAAGCCCTCCTTTTACTAGACCGGCTCCAAAGTCTTTTACATCCAGTAAATCGGTTTCTTCCAGAAATTTAAATTTACGATCGGATTTTAAATAATCTTGTAAAGATTGGTCGAAATACCCTGTTTCAAAATATGCTATCGCTCGTTCAAAATAGGCATCCTTGAAATTGGGGTCTTTTTCAATGGCTTGAGTCAAAGAAAGGATCGCCTCATTATAGAGCCCAACTTCGCTTTCAATTACCCCTTTATTAAAAACAGCGTATTTAGAAAGCTCTTTTTTTGACTTTTCATCCAAGCCCTCCAAGAAAGCCTGTATATTGTCGAATGCATCTGTCATTTTCCCAAGATGAAAAGCTAGAAGGCCCTTACCATAATAAGCCCCGTTCCAGTGATGATTTTCAAGGCAATGGTTCAATCCACTGTTGTATGTTTCTAAAACATCCTGATGTGTTGTTAGGCAGAGATTTCGAAGCCTGATTGCTTCCAATTGAATTTCTTTAAGTTTTTCAAGAGAAGAGATACGAAGGCGTTCTTCACTTTCTATCTTCTCAACTACCCCATCTTTTACTTCATAAAATTCACCGCAACATTTATGCACCCCTTTTGCCTGTAATGCTTTAAAGTGAGAAATCGCTTTTTCATTCCAAGCAAGAACTTCCGAATAAATTTTACTTTGATGAGCAATATATTTCTCTATCTCATCTTCAATAAAATTCATTGTCGTCAAATAGCTTCCTAAATCTTCGACATACTCGCACTCAATTCCTGGCTCTAGCCACCCAGAATATCCTGCTTTTTCTGTCTCAAGGCATATATCGGGTTTATCACAATCCCATGACTTTCTAAATTGAGGCCAAGCCTGATAATTGCAGTACCCCTCTGAAACGTTCAGAGCAGATAGTTCATATTCTCCTTTGGGAGGAAATGCCTCTTGGAGAAGAAGATATTGTACCCTTTTAAAAGCTGATTTTCCCAAGTATTTATCACATTCGTACGGACAGTCTTTCTCTAAGGCAGACAATTTAACGAAAGAAAATAGAACCATGAGGAAAATTTGAGAATATCTCATAAGCGTCCATTTTGCGAACAGGAACCAATTCTTTAAAGCAAAACTTTTTCAGTAACGCTTCAAAAAAGAATTGCTTTGATGGTTTTTTTTAACGGCTTATGGCGGGCGATTTCTTCGAGGGGGACATGGAGTCGGTATGTCCAGTTGGTGGGGAGGATCTTACCGGGGATATTAATCCGTTCATCGGCGGGATGGGATGAGATCAGTTCGGGAAAAAGGGCAAGGTATTCAGGCAGAAGGTTGATGTGGAAAAGCGAAGGGGTGTGGTGAGCATCGCGGAGGATTTCTAAACGATGGTCGTAAGAAAGGTCAGGGGAAAAGGTCCATCCTTTGAATGTGCAAAATTCTTTGGCATCTTCGATAGGATCGAGCCACCATAGCTGTAAGGTTTCTGAATCGTGGGTGGAGACAGTGGTCATCGAGAGGGTCGGGTAGTCGTTGAAAGGAATAAAATCACCGCCTTGATCGTATTTTCTTTCCCACCGGATTACTTTAGTGCCGCAGATACCCAGCTCTGCAAGTGTTGTTCTGACAGATGGAGGAATGGCTCCCAAATCTTCGGCAATCGGCAGCATCTGAGAAGACCCGAGCATCATGAGCAGAATCTCTTTTCCTTGTGGGACCCAAAGAGCGGGATTCTCTGGCAGGAATTTTCCTTCATTAGGGTGGTGATTGATAGGAATGGCCCAGATGCGGAAAAATCCCACGACAT
>DASUCX010000168.1:0-19196 GCA_036275855.1 Rhabdochlamydiaceae bacterium | reverse complement strand
TCTATAGGCTGAAGAGGTTGGAATCCTGCCGCCGGAAGAGTGTTGTTGTTTGAGGAAACCGTCTTCTTCGAGTTTAGAGAAATAGTTACGGATCGTTGCCGAGCTAAGAGAATCGAACCCGTTCTCTCTTAAGGTGTTAGAGCCGACCGGTTTGCCGGTCTCGAGGTAGAGCTCAACAAGTCCAAGGAGAACCCATTTCTCGCGCTTGTCTTTAGGAGGTTTTCTGGGAATCAGACTTTTCATGAGCCTGATTATATATGAGGCTGTGTGAAAAGGCAACTTTTTTTAGCGGTTAAATATACAGAGTGCTAATTTATGGTATAATCAGCTATAAATCAATGACCTATAATCAAAGGATCATTAACAATGAGCGGCAGGACATCGACGATGGAGGGTGACCAAGAGAGCCCTTTTCGATAGACCAGACGCTGCGCTAAGAAGCAGGCGATAATGGCTTTTTTATGGACATCCGGGACTTCTTTTAGAATCCTTTCTTGGTATTTATTCCGTAAAGTCGTAGGGCAGTAATTTAGGAGGCATTTGGTGAGGGGATCGTTCGGATCATTCGATAAGGTCTTCGTTGCAAGGTAAGCCATGAGCTCGTCGGTATACGCATTGATCCTTTCAGAGATCCACTCAGAAACATCGGTCAGAAAAGCTTGCCCTTGTGAAGCTAAAAGCGCACGCGCTTCATCGCGAGAACGCGCTTCAATAATTCCGATGATATCGGCCACCAGCGCGGGTTTTTCCTTCATAAATTCTTCTTCTGAAAGCACGAGTCCTGAGAGAACTTCAAAAGAAGAGCAGATCACGCCCCCTTTGTTGGCAGAGCTATCTTTGATCACAATCACACCAAGCTTTTCTAATGCCCTGCGTGCTGCGGGAGACAAATAGAGATTTCCGCCTTCGATGATGGCCTTTGAAGTCGGTTTTCCAGAGACATCTAAAAAGTCGCGGTAGTTGTTTTCATTAAGAGTGCGCGGCCGTCCGCCTCCGGGGACAAACACATCGGCTTTCACTTGATGGACGTTGGTCCGGAGAAGGTGGTTCATATCGTTACCGGAAATCCATTCTTGAACGACTTTTCCATTTTGTTTTCGTTGGATGAGAGTCTGCTGGACATAGGCGCTTTGCTCTCTCCGGGTTTTCGTATCGAGTAGGAATCCTCCCTCACCCAGCTTTTCCGGTGGATAAAAACGGATCGGTTTTCCATCTTTAAAGAGCTGGGCAATGATCGCTAAATCGAGGCCTTGAGGATCAAAGATCGTTCCCGAAATATCGATCGTGGCAAGCAGCTTGGCAGTCTTTGGATAGAAAACATAGAGGTTGTTCATCTCATTTCCTGCGACATCGCCATCGGGACCGCCGGTCATTTTGATCGTAAACGACTCTTTTTTCGGATCGACGCCAAGGAATTTTAACGTCTCTTCCATGAAGATATTCACGCCACGGGAAGTGACGCCATATTCTTTATGGTTGATTCCAGCGCCGGGCTTGCTCGACATGAATGACAGGCCGGGCTTGTATTGATATTTCTTAGCATAGTTGCAGATCCAAACGATCATGTCGTTATGCATGTTTTCATCAGGACCTAAGTAGATGTATTCCGGCCTTTTATAATAATCGACGACTGCTTTGACGCGGAGCTTGCCATCAGGCTCGCAATTAATAATTGTCACAAAGCTCTCGACATATGACCGTTGCGACTGATAGAGATATTCGAGTTTTTGCTCTTGATGATAGCTACTAATTTTTTCTTCGATCTCTTTAGCGCCGGCAATTTTGAGCTCTTGTTTATAAATCTCTTCTTCGATGCGAATCCGTTCATACGGTTCGAGCAAGATCACCCCTTTGGCCCCCCCTTCAGGAATGTCTTTATTTTTTTTCTGCTGCGTATAGGCGAGATTATAACATTCTGCAAAGACGTTGTTTCTTTCAGCGACGAGCTGCTCAATTCTTTCCGGGCAGACCGTTCTCAAGCCTCCGCGGGCAAGGTCGCGGAACCGGATATGGAACCCGATGAAGTACATCCCTTTCATAAAAAAGACGGCAAAAGGAAGCTCAGGGAATTTTTCCACCCTGTTGTAAGGCACGTTATCGAGATAACGGGGATCAAGCCGAAAGGAAAACGCTGTTTTATTCGGACGGTAAAAGTTCGTCTTAAGCATGTATTCAATAAAGTTCATGCCTTGTTTCAAGATATTTCTGCGGCGATTGTCGTTGGCCTCTTGCCCCGTATCGATTTTTTCGACGAGAGAAAGATATTCATTTTTGATTTGGTTAAAAATGTTGAGATCACTCTTCTCAGGATGAAATTTTGCTTCAAAGGCCTGTGCGAGTTTGACGGTGAGTTCGATGTGGCGGCAAACCCCTTCTTCGATATTTTGAAAAGAATAGAGGTTAGGATCGGCATGGACGAGCATCTGATGGATAAAATGAACCATTGCTTTGATCAAGTTGCCGATGTTGCCTCGTACAAGCTTAGTGTCGACGAATGAGGTTTCAATGGTTTCTTGTCCGGGGAAATATTTGACTGTCACGAGCTCTTGCAAAAAATCTGAGATATCGGCCTCTTCCCAGGCAGCTTTGCCTTGTGCCCCATGAATCCCCAACGACATCACTAAAACATTGTTTTTGCTATACGGGTCGATATATGTCGCGGCCATTCTTTTGAGAGCCAGCCCATGTCTTAAGATCACCTTGGTCAAACGGTAGAGAAAATCGAATTTCGGGACATTTCTCCACGCCAGGACAATCTGGAGAGAGGGAACATCTTTTTTCTGAGCCCACTCTTCATTTCTCACGACCTCGATTTGACAGGGATCTCTCAACTTGGCTCTGAAGAGCACATCAAACGCCAAAATCAGTCTTTCTTTGGTCAGCGACCGCAAGAAACGGGTATTCATTGTCGCCAGTAGCTGTGAAAACTCCGTTTCGGTGATATGCGGGCTCCGTTTTTTGACTTCGGGGTAGGCATCTTTGTATTTATCTGGTGCCTCTTGTTTTTCTTGCACTTCCGTGAAATAAATGATGGCGACTCTTAAATTGGCGGAGATGCCTACGAACGGGGGAGGAACATTGGAGACAAACGTCCGATAGTTCTTAATCCCTTTATTTCGGTAATGCTTGAGGATTTGAAGATCGGCATCGACGCTGTCCAAACAGAGGGTAATTGCTTTATTTTTAAGATGGATATGGGAAAAAAAATCTTGGACATCAAAATCCATCAAATTATGCGCGACCATGATTACCGTTTCTGAATCGGCATCTTCAAAAAAGCTCGGAGGGAGATGGGATTCGACCCAAATGTAATTCTGCTCGAATTTTTTGCTCTCTCTCACGATGGCGGCTTGAAGGTCAGGCTTACGGGGGGGTGTCATAATCCCTATCTAGAGAAGAGGGTGAATTTTTTCAAAGTGTTTCTAATTTCTTGTCCGACATGCTAAAATGATCGTCTTATGGATCTTAACAACCTCAAACACATTGTTTCTAAGGGTGAAGATGGGCGGCATCAATTTAAGGAAGATGTTCGCAATGTCGACTCTTTGGCTGCAGAGATCGTTGCATTTTCAAACTCCCGGGGCGGACGCATTTTTATTGGGGTTGCAAATCAGGGAGTCCTGTTAGGTCTTTCAGCTGAAGATGTCCAGCGGATCAATCAACTGATCAGCAATGCGGCCAGCCAGCATGTGCGCAGCCCTGTAACTGTTCAAACGGATAATGTTTCAATTGGTAATCATCGGATCGTCATTGTGTTAACGATTCCCGAGGGAATTGATAAACCGTATTTTGATCATCAAGGTGTGATCTGGCTAAAAGCAGGGGCAGATAAAAGACGGGTCAATTCCAAAGAGGAGCTGCAACGTCTTTTCCAAGGAGCAGATCTTATTCACGCAGACAAAGTGCCAACTCGAGCCGGAATGGAGGCACTAAACGTTAAATTTCTTTCAGATCTATTGAAAAAATTTTATCACGAAAAATTACCAAGAGATCATCAAAAACGGCTTCGATTGCTTGAAAATATGGGGCTTATGAATGAAAAGAGGTTAAATTTAGCCGGGCTTCTTTTGTTTGGCCAAAAACCTCAGTTGTATAAGCCGCAGTTTATTGTCAAAGCCGTCTGTTTTCCTGGGGTAAAAATAGGACATCGATATTTGGATAGTGAAGATTTCGAAGGTTCTCTTCCACAGATTTTTCAGGGAGCGTTAGCATTCATTTTGCGCAACTTGCGTAAAGTCCAAGGAAAGAAAGGAGTTAACTCCATTGGTGAACCTGAAATTCCCCAGACAGTATTTGAAGAACTTCTAGTCAACGCGCTCATCCATCGTGATTATTTTATCTCGGCGCCTGTTAGAATTTTTGTTTTCGATGATCGGGTAGAAATCATCAGTCCTGGGAGTCTTCCCGATCATTTAACGGTTGAGAAAATTCAAGCAGGGAATTCAATCCAACGCAATCCTATTTTAACATCATTCATTGCGAAGGGTCTTTTGCCTTATCGTGGGCTTGGAACAGGAGTGCGTCGGGCATTAGAGGAGTGGCCAAGAATCAAGTTTATCGATGATCATGATGGCTGTCTGTTTACCTCACTTGTGGAAAGGATTAATGCCCCTGTAAATGCCCCTGTAAATGCCCCTGTAAATATTCGACTCTCTGATTTGCAGATACAAATCTTAGATACCCTTAAGCAATCTTCTACTATTTCCTTTGAGGAATTGAGTATGAAACTAGGGAAAGATAGAAGTACTGTTAGAAGGAACGTTCGAAAATTGAAATTACAAGGATTATTACGTCGGGTAGGTTCGGATAAGAGTGGTTTCTGGGAATTATCCGAGAAAAACTGAAAAAAATCATATGACAAAGCGGTTTGCATTCATTGGCCTTCCGGGGAGCGGCAAGTCGACCTTTGCGGTAAGGCTTGGGAAAATGCTCAATATTCCGGTCCATCACTTGGACAAACACATGTTTGAGCCGGGTGGCAAAAAGAAAGACAAACAAGAGTTTATTGCGATTCAAAAAGAACTGCTTGCTGAAGATGCTTGGATTGTCGAAGGGTGTTCTTATTCGACATACGAGATGAGGTTTGCAAGGGCAGACATCGTCATCTATTTCCATTTTCCACGGCTTCTCTGCATTTGGAGAGTCTTGAAAAGGCGATTCTTCCCTGATAAAAAACTCTGCGATAAGCCGGAAGGATGTTCACAGGTGTTTAATTGGGAGATGGTGAAATACATCTGGACTTTCGACAGAGATAAGAGAGAGCGCATTGAGGAGCTCAGAAAAAAGTATCCGCATGTCGATTTCCACATCTTTAGATCTTCCAAAGATGCGGAAAAATATTTAGAAGAACTTAGGAGCTAGCGAGGGACTACTTCTTCACGAAAGATTTCTTTTTTTTCTGCGTCTAAGATCGTAACGGAAGTCTTTACTTTGATTTTGTCATCTTCTTGGTAGACGAGCGCTTTCACGGTATAGCCGCCTCGGCCATCGACAAACTTGTTCACTTTTCCTTCTTTGCCTAACGGGCAAATAATGCTCGGCTTGGTGAACTCAACCGGATCGGAATTTTCGTTGATTTGATTGATTTCAAACTGAACCAGATATTCTGGTGTTTGTGCATCATCTGAAGAAGAGGTAACTGAGGTTTTAACCTCAAATTGCTCGGCTTCAAGAGCAAAAAGAGCCAGCGTTGCGAGTGCGAAAATGGTTTTTTTCATTTTGATGTCCCTTTTTGGGTTTTAGAACGCAGAAATACTAGGGCGCGTCCCTAAACCATCTCCGGTTCTTTCGTATACTCGTCAGAGCTCTTTATCCTCATCAAAGTTAAAGATTTCCTTTTTTTCTGCATCTAAGATTGTGACGGAAGTTTTTAGTTTGTATTTCAGACCACCTTGATGGATGAGAGCTTTCACGATATAGCCTCCTTTGCCATTTTCAAATTTTTCCCCTACCCTTTCTTCATCTAACACGCAAAGATGGGTTATCGTGGCGAACTCAATTGGAGCGGAATTATCATTGATTTGTTCGATTTTGACGTTCACTATAAATTCTACTAGTTCGGCATCCCAGGAAGAGTCTTCAATCCATGTTTTAACCTTAAACTCCTTAGCTTCAAGGGTAAAAAGAGTCAGTGTTGCAAGTGCGAAAATTGCTTTTTTCATACCGATATTCCTTTTAGGTTTAGAACGACAGAATGTTAAAATATCGCTGGTTTTTTTGTATACACAAGTGAATCCAATAGAAATGCGTACCGCAACAGGTTCAAAAATTGAAAAGACCGCCCCCTAACACATCTTGAAATGTCCCGCAGTGCAGAATAGGTGGTATGTCTTAGGGCTAACAGGATCAAGAAGTTACGCCATTTTTTACAACACCCTCTAAGTCAATCTGTTACATCATTGATCTCCGCTCCTGCAACCATTTGGAAATCAAACACATACAAAAATAAAACCAGCGCAAATTGTTTATAATTATAATTTGACAAACAGTAAATATTAATATATAATTAAGATTATAAATTAATAACAACTAATAAAATTATGACAAATACAACAAATACAATAGATCATAAACATCCATCTTCTTTAAAAGCAGAATCAAAAGCGCCTAATACAGATAAAATGGCTGCGGTCGGAACATCCATCGGTACTACCCCTACACAACCCCCTAAGCCTCTTGACGGAAGAGTTTCGTATACAACTCCTTGGACGGCTTTTATCAATTTCATCCTAAGCATCTTAAGCTGCGTGTTCGGAAGCTCAAAAGAAAAAGCCTC
Organism: Rhabdochlamydiaceae bacterium; assembly: GCA_036275855.1. Classification (GTDB taxonomy): domain Bacteria; phylum Chlamydiota; class Chlamydiia; order Chlamydiales; family Rhabdochlamydiaceae; genus PALSA-1444. The sequence goes on along the minus strand of DASUCX010000168.1, from coordinate 12,421 downwards.
TGAACCTGTTAAAACAGACCCCGTTGTTGTAAAACCAGCATTGGTTTCAGCTGTAACAACTTCACAATCGCCAGTCCCAGTTGCGGAGTCAAAAAGCGCAAAAATTGCGGCACCGGCTTCTGCTAAAGCTAAGGCTGTATCGGCTCCTGTTAAAACAGCACCTGTAAAACCAGCTGAAAAAAGTACTCAAGCGCCTTCCCCAGTTGTTGCATCAACAACCACAAAAATTCCTGCACCAGCTCCTGCTAAAGCTGAGGCTGCACCTACCAAGCAAGCTTCACCAGCAAGATCAGAATCTCCAAAATCTACTTCTCCTAAAGAAAAGAGCACAAAAGAAGTCATTACAGAAGAATACCGTAAAGGATTGTACAAAAAATTGAAAGAGCAGTACACAGAGGAAGAAGCAACATCAATTTTCAAAGCCATTTATCCTGCCTTTAATGCTGGTTTGCAAAAGGAGCTAGAAAAGACCGTCGATTTAAAAGAACTAAAAAAACCTCTCAGGGTGCTTGCTCAAACACTCATCCAAGAACACGATGCCCACACTCAACTGGAAGAAATCGGCAACAAACTCATGGATGGAAAACTCGCATTAACTCGCAAAGCGATCTTCGAAGAATATCCGACCCTGGAAAAATCGTTAAATGGCTCGCCTACTCTAAAGAAAAAGTTCGAAACAATCCTGTCTAGAGTCTGGGTTGCAAAAGAACTGAAGAATCTCTCTGCTTACCAAGGCAGCTCATTTGAGAAAACTGTCTTAAAAAATCTGGGCTACAATATCTCAAGCTATGATGACAAAGAATTCCTGAAAGACCGTTTGCAAGCTCATTTTTCAACAGACGAACTCCCTTTGATGGAAGACCTTCCTAAAGCTTTCAGAAAACAAGCCTTTGACATTCGAGCAATGGCTGCAGGCGCTCCTAAAGAGACCTTAAGTAATTTACGCAAGCTCTTGACTTTCTACAGCGGAGAATATCAGAAACTCATCACAGAAGCAAAAAAGATAAAGGACAATCTTAAGCTCAAGTGCAGTTCGGCTTCTTCAACAGCTTATATCAAAAGCCGGTTCCACCAACAAAATCTCGAAAAAATAAATGATCATCTTGTCAAATTTTTGGAAAAAAATAAGTCTGAGATTGTAAAAAACCTAACCTCAACTCAGTTTGACGATTTTTTAAAGTCTATGCCCTCATTATCCAAAGGGTTAACACTCTCCAAAACTCATGGCGAATCTCTCAAAAAAGCTGAAGAATGGTTCAGTAAATATCAAGACATGGTCATCACCGAATTTTCTCAGGGACAAGATGATGACAACGAGTGTTTGGGCCAAGGAGTTTGTTTAGGCCTTTCTTACCGGATGGCTTCAACAGCTCTAGAATCTCCAACGGATGCTATTGTTAAAGTTGCAGTTAAATCGATTGAGCCTTCCGATAGAATCATTCAAGCACATCATATGCAGGGGGTTAGACAGGAAGGGACAGATCTTTTACCCAGAAAACTCCTTGCTCAAAGGAAGCAGAAAGAAAAACCCGTTTTTATTGCCAAAGGTGATGTGAACGTGGGCGCAGCTCTCGTTAAACATCTTCAAGAGTTAAAAGAATCTAACGGTGGAATTATGCTCGGGTGGGGTGATCACGAGACCTTTATGCGGTTTGATCCTATTCATAAGAAATTCTTTTTCTTCGACCCGAATTTTAATACGATCGTTTTCCACAAAAAACCCGACGAAACCCTTGAAGATCTAGCCACTCGCATGGCAGTTGCTTATATCGAATTATATCGATGGGCTTATCCAGACAGCGGTGTCATGACAGCCCACCAAATCGTCCGTTTGAAAGACGGCGAGGTTCCAGCTGAGATCGATATCAACAAAATCCCATTCTATGCGGATTAGGGGACGTCTTCAGCATCCTCAATTGATCATTTTAAGGCTTAAAGGTTCCGTATTTCTCTTTGATTTTCCCTTTGGGAGTCGAAAGAACAATGGCGACGACGCCTAGGATCGGATTGAAAAAGCAGAGCCAGATTCCTAGGGGAATGAGGACATGGCGGAACATTCGCGTGACTTCACCCCAAGCAGTGACAGAAAAGACTGTAATGAGAGCTCCCTGAATATAGTCTCCCATGGACATTGCGGCGACGCCTAAAAGGGCTGATAGGGCTAAATTCCAAGGGATTGAAACACCCCAGCACATCGCTTTGAAGAGCTTCCGATAGGAAGCTCTATAGGAAGGTGTTCTTGGGTCGTCAGATCCTGCGGCAACAGAGGTTCCTCCCCAGAAGGTTTTCCAATGGCAGTGGCCTTTGATGCGGGAGTGTTTCATGAATTGGAGTGTTGCGCAGACTTCATCGACTGTTAGCGGAATGATGAGAAGCATCAGCGCAGCGGTGACCAGGCAAAGGCCGCACCAGGCGCCGACAACGGTCGGCTGCAGGATAATCAACACAATGCTGATACAGCTGACCGGGATGGCCAGGACTCCAAAGAGCAGCACAAACCACGGCATTGTGTGCCAGCGCCTAGTCGATCCAAATCCAAAAAGAGCTTCTAACAGATAAGCGGTGGCTCCGAGGCCTGCATCAGCAACGGGAAATGCCTTAGAAACGTCTGAGGTTAAAACAGCGACGGTTTGAGCTCCAAAAAATGGATCCCAGACGTGGTCGATAAATCCGAGTTGATAGGCGGTCAGATATCTGGCAATGAGCCAGCAGCAGAGATTTAAAAAAATAATCGGAATCCGTTGAAGATAAGAAGAGGGATTGTATGACCAGCCGGGCGGCACTTCTGCGCCACGGCTAATGCGTGTGCCCGGAGTATCGGGAATAATAAAGGAAAAAACCAGCAACAGCATGCCGATGAAGGTATCATTGAGGTACGAAGCGGCTTCCGGAGCCCAAAAGATGAGCGGAGCGAGCTGCAACCAAAGGCCGATGAGAGCTGTGCCCCACGCAAATAACGGAAAATGAACCGTGAGCAATCCTAAAATGATCGCTAAAATTCCGCAGAGGAGATCACTTTGGACTAAGGCAGGGCTTTGATATCCAAAAGTAAAAGGGCTGCTGATCAGCCACACGCCAAAAGCAGCGTTAAGAAATCCTCTCCAATTCATACTCTTTATTTAATGAAAGACTATTTTTTTAGTAAGCGCAAACTGTTGAGGCCGACTAAAACGGTACCACCTTCGTGAAGAATCACTGCCGCCCACAGAGGAACCCATCCTAAAAGAGCGGGAGTTGTAGCGAAGAGGATCACGCCAAGCGCAAGTGCGATGTTCTCTTTCAAGATGCGCCGCGTCTGGTGTGCTTTTTTATAAAGCCATCCCAAAAGAGAAATATCATCGTGGATGAAGATAATATCGGAAGCATCGACTGCGGTCGCGCTGCCGATTTTCCCCATCGAGATTCCAACGGTTGCACGGGCAAGCGCCGGCGCGTCGTTGATGCCGTCTCCGACCATCACCAAAGGAGCCTGGTTTGAAAGCTCAGTGACTTTGGCAAGCTTATCTTCAGGACGAAGATCGGCAAAGACTTCATCGATGCCGAGCTTTTTAGCGACTTCTTGAGCGATGGAGGCATGATCGCCGGTGAGCATCACCATCCTTAAGTTGTTTTTTTTCAGATCTGCAATCACTTTTTTCGTGTTGGTTCTTAAGGTGTCGGTAAAATAGAAAACAAAAAGCGATTCTTTGACAAAGAGATACGTTGCCATTTGATCGGCAGGAGGAAGGGCGACTTGAGATTTTTCTTGGATGAACTCTCTTTGACCAATGATCGCCGGATAAGAAGAGGTAGGAGAGGAGACGGTGCCTTCAACTCCATATCCTGCAATGGAACGGAAGTTTTCGACAGGAAGAACTCGGATTTTTTTTGTCTCTGCAAATGTCGTCAAGGCTTCTGCAATCGGATGGACGGCATGCCGTTCTAACGAAGCAGCGATTGCAATGGCTAATGTTGGATCTAGGGGGGGGCCGGAGAGTTGTTCAATGGCTGTACACGTCAATTTGCCTGTTGTGAGTGTTCCTGTTTTATCGAGAGCAACCGTGGTACACGTAGAGACTGCGTCAAGCATGATGCCGCCTTTGGGTAAAATGCCGCGGCGGGCGCAGCTGCTGAGTGCACTTAAATAGGCTGTCGGCGTTGCTAAAATCAGCGCGCACGGTGAAGCTGCGATAAGAAATGCAAGTGCGCGGTATACGCCTCCTTCTGTTCCAAAATACGGCAGCCCCCAGAAAGCGGGGAGGGCAAGCGCAAAGCCGAGCGAGAGCAAGATAATCGTGCTGGCATAATATTTTCCAAAACGGTCAAGAAACTGTTCGATTTTGGGTTTGGCATCTTGGGCTTGGGTAATTAGTTTAATAATCCGGTTGACGGTCGAATCGCCGCTGGACCGTGTGACAGAAATGGTTAGCGTGCCATCGAGATTGCCGGCGCCGGCATGAACTTCATCGTCGATCGTCTTAGGGATTGGCTGGCTCTCGCCCGTCAGATGGATGAGGTTCACATAGGAGCGTCCTTCAATGACTTGCCCGTCCAGAGGGATAATCTCTCCGGCTTTGACGAGGATATGCGTTCCAACGACGATATCGGCGAGTGCTTTTTCATAGAGGAGGCCGTTTTCTCCGATCACACACGCAACGCGGGGAGAGAGCTTATGGAGGCCAAGAACGCTGCTGCGCGTTTTTTGCTCGACCATGCCCTCCATTGCAGCAGAAAGTTCAAATAAGACTAAAAGGAGCGCTCCTTCCATCTCGCTTCCAATGACCACAGACAAAAAAGCTGCAAGTGTCATCAAGACGTCGATATTGATCTCAAAGTTCGAGATGTCATGGATTGCGTTGATCAGGGCCGGAGTACCTGCCAAGAAGTAGACAGCTGTGAGAAAAGCCAAGGATGCAGGTGTCGAATAAAACGAAAGAACAAAAGCTAAGGCGAGTAAAAATCCTGCGAAGAGAGCGCTTCGAACAGAGAGGTATTTGCCCCATTTACGGGAATCGGGAGTGAGAAACGGTGAGACCGTCTCTTCTTTGTTCGTCGCGAAAAACTCATCGAATGAATATGGTGTTGTCATAATTCTTTCACGAAATAGATCACACCGGCAACAAAGGCGACAAGAGAAAGATTCCAGATGAGGGCTTCGATGCGGCGGTTTCTTTCCAGTTTAGCAACGGTGAGCGCTGCGATCGTGATCGTGAGTGCAGTTCCTACCATTGGAGAGAAGATAAAATAGCCTCCGGCAAAAAGAGCTGTCGCAATGATGACTCCGACTCCCGCGCCAAAACTCTGCTTGAGAGGGTGTTCATACACTTCTAAAGCAAGGCCCATCTCTTCTTCGAGCATGATATGGAGAAGGCGGTTGTCATCGGCCATCATGACCGTAATGACTTCATCGAGAAGCTTGCCGGTCAGACCTTTGGCTTGATAAAGGGCGGCGAGTTCTTCCCGCTCTTGCTGCCGCGCGTGTTCGATTTCCCATCGTTCTTCTTCGATAACGCGGTGAAGCCTTTCTAAGCGGGCCCATCCGAGCAGAGCGCTCCGCCCGATCTTCCAGAGAAATAATCCTCCAGCAACCAGGAAGAATAATGTCACCGCGTGAGGAAGTAAAATCGACAGCAAAAGTAAAACGACTGCCGTATCGCGCGCGGCATCAGCAGCAGCAGAGAGATAGCCGGGCATTTCACTGCCATGGATTTCTGCAGCTGCGAGAGCCCCTTTAGCGCGGGCGGCTTTGAGATGCTCGAGGACGGATTTTCCTTCAAAATGGTCGCTTTTCATCCGTCCTCCGGCGGAAACCCGGCCCTTAAGGGCCGGGTATTTCAAAATTCGGATTGGCGGGAGTAGCTCCCGCCAACTATGCAAAATCCCAGACCTTAAGGCCTGGGTTCACCTTTTTAGTAGAGCTGTAAGCAGCTGGCACATGTCGAGGTGGTCTTTCACGGCCATCACTTCACGTGCCGAATGCATCGAGAAAATCGCGCAGCCGATATCGACCGTGGGGATTCCCATCGTATGGGCAAAAATCGGTCCGATGGTGCTGCCGCCTGAAAAGTTTGAATGCGATGCAAACGATTGGAAATGCAGTTTCGCTTTTTTACAGGCTGAAATCACCGGTGCTGCCGTTTTTGCATCCGTGACGTATTTTTTATCGGCGTTGTATTTGATCGCAATGCCCTGGCCTGGGATGAGATGGTGCTGTGGATCGTGCTTTTTCACGTGGTTGGGGTTGTAAGCGTGGCCGACATCGACGGAGACGCAGAGAGAATCTATTTTCATCCGGATGTAATCTTCTGTTGACATTTCGTAAAAAGCGCGGATCCGCTGGAGCACATCGCAGAGGAAGGTCGATGCGGCGCCATCGGAGGTGCGCGAGCCGATCTCTTCGGCATCCCAGAGGATGGCGATTTGAAGATCATCGGTTTGAGGAGCTTTGGCAAAGGCGTGGATGCAGGCATGGGAAGAACAGAGATTATCCAAGCGATATGAAGCGAGCAGCTCATCAGAGGTTCCGAGCAGACGGGCTTTTTCAATCGGAACTAAGAACAGATCAAACGAAAGGATCTCTTCGAAGGGAACGTACTTTTTTAAGAACGGCTCGAGAAAATTTTTTTTGTCTTTTGCGAGAGTAAAAATGGGGCGAAGATGTTCTTGTTTATCGATCATGAACCCTTTGTCATTGACTTCGCGATCTAAATGGATGGCGAGCTGCGGAATAAAAAGAGGAGACTCTTCGACAAAGATCAACTTTTCTTGGCATTTGCCTTGCTTCCCTTCAAAAACCACGCGGCCTGCAATGGCTAAGTCGCGGTTGAACCAAGAGTTCAGCAGCGGGCCGCCGTAAATTTCGGTTTCTAAAAGATGATACGGCTCGACGACAATCTCGGGATTCGGTTTGAGTTTGAGAGCGGGGCTGTCGGTGTGCGCTGCGACAATCGTCATTTTCTCCGGTGCTTTTTTCGGCAGAGAGAAAGCGCAGATAGATCCGCCGCGCTGGACAAAATACCGTTTGTTTTTCTCAAGCTTCCACTTTTCGTCTTCTTGGAGATGGACTGCTTTGGCAGAAGCAAAGCGGCGAGACGCTTCTTGCACGGCGTGCCAAGAGGTGGGAGACCGGTCTAAAAAATGCGTAAGATCCTTTAAGATGTCGGACATAATTGTTTGACCCCATTGAGGTATTGATGCAAGACCAGTGGAATCTCAACAGAACCATCCGGCCGTTGATTGTTTTCAAGGAGAGCAACCATCAGCCGTGACGTCGCGAGTCCAGATCCATTTAATGTATACACGAACTCAGGTTTTCCATCCCCATGCTTATAGCGCGTCATCGAGCGGCGCGACTGGAAATCTCCGCAGTTGGAGATCGAAGAGACTTCGTAATACCGGTTTTGTCCGGGAAGCCACACTTCGACATCGATGGTCTTCATCGCGGCAAACGACATATCTCCTGTGACTAGGAGCATATTGCGGTAATGGATGTTGAGCCCTTGTAAAATCTGTTCAGCGCTGCTGACCATCTGCTGGAACATCGCTTCGCTCTGATCTGGTTTCGTGAAGGCAAACATTTCGACTTTATTGAACTGGTGCATCCGGATCAGCCCCCGCTCTTGGCTGCCCGCGGCTCCTGCTTCTCTGCGGAAACAGGGCGTGTAGGCCATGTATTTTTTGGGAAGTTCTGCTTCCGAAAAAATTTCATCCATGTGAAGGCCGTTGAGGACTGTTTCCGAAGTCGGAATAAGATAGAGATTGTAGTCGTCGTCTTTGATCTTAAATAGCTGATGCTCAAATTTTGGTAGCTGCGCAACAGCAAACATCGTCTCGGGCTTAATCAAATGGGGGGGCATCCACATTTCAAACCCATTTTCGATGTGGATATCGATCATGAAGTTGATCAGCGCCCATTCTAAACGGGCTCCCATATTGCAATAAGCGGGCCATCCGCTGCCAGAGGTTTTCGCAGCTCTTTTGAAGTCAAAGAGTTTGAGTTTTTCGTTGAGTTCCACATGGTTTTTAAACGGAAAGTCAAACTCCCGTTTTTGGCCCCAGCTCTTGATGCAGACGTTGTCTTTCGGATCAGGGGAGACTTTTGCTTCATCGCTCGGAATGTTAGGCAGACAGGCGAGTTGGTGCGTGAGCTGTTTTTCAAGCTCGGTTCTTTCGTGGTTGAGGGCAGAGACCTTATCTCCAAAGCCTGCGACCTGACTCATCACCTCGGAAACATCTTCGCCTTTCCGTTTTTTCTCGCCGATCTCTTTGGAGAGAGCATTCCGCTTTGCTTGGAGTTCTTCGACTTGGGCGATCACATGCCGGATTTTTTCATCCAGTGCCAGAATAGGGCCTAGATGGATCTCGGGGTCTTTGGTCTTGAGTTTTGCTTCGATGCCTTGAGGATCTTTTCTGAGTAGCTTGATATCTAACATACTCTCCCAATAAAATAGCGCTAATTCTAGGCAAAAATAGCCTTAAAGTCAATTAGGGACACGCCCTAGTACCACCATAGCTCTTCAAGCCTCTTTTGTGCATCAACACTGCCCTGTTCGGAAGCCAGTTTATACCATAATGCAGCTTTATTGGTGTCTTTCTCGACTCCTCGACCCTCTTGGTAGAGGATTCCTAACCTATATTGAGCATATGAATGTCCTTGGCCTGCAGCTTTTTTGTACCAAAAAAAAGCTTGTTTCTCATCTTGTCCGACACCTTCGCCAAATTCATAGCACATGGCGACATTGCATTGGGCATCCTTATGACCCCCTTCTGCAGCTTTTTTGAACCACCTGTAGCCTGCAGTGTGATCTTGAACGACCATGAAGCCAAGGTTGGTATATAAGCCGAGGGTAAATTGCGCTTCGGAATCGCCGAGTTCTGCCCCTGTCCAAATCAATTCGATGCCTTGACGTACATTTTTGGGGATGCCTATTCCTTTTATATAACACTTTCCTAGCAGAGCATATGCTTTTACAAAACCCTTCTCAACGGCGGTTTGAAAATATTGAAACCCTTGACTCCCATTTGGAAGAGGATCTGTGAAACACTTTATTCCCATCAAGTATTCAGCTTCACCTGGTTGCAAATCAGGCTGAGCATCGGTCGAAGTGATTTCTCTGGCCTTTTCTGGTAAATCTTCGGCTTCAATCGAGTGAAATCCGGTTATTAAGAGTATAAGTGCAGAACAGAAAAATTGATTTTTCACGTCAGCGTCTTGGTCTGATGGTCCAGATATTGGCGCAGTTCTTTATGAAACAACTCCGGGGTTGCGTAATGGCCTTTTGTCGCAATGTAGGGAACTTTCCCGCTGGCGAGATCTCTCATCCCCACAACGGTTTCTTCCGGTGACCTGGGCTTATGCACGCGCGTTCTGACGTGGGTAAATTCACCATCGAGTCTAAACCGAGCTGTACGTTGAGCAGGAGGGATGACAAAGAAGTGGCTTGCAGAACCTTGACGATAATCGGCTTTATTCAAAGAGACAACGTACCCATAACCGTATTCTCGAATATATTCAACGGGAATGGCCCCGGCTCCTCCCATGTCGCGTTCGCAAGAAGAGCAGAGACTATGGCCATACGACCCTGAATGAAGAACAGGCGCTGACAGCTCTCTTTCCATCTCTTGCTGCCCTCCACGGTAGCAGGTGTAAACGGAGCTGCTTTGAGAAAATTCAAGCCATAGAGCTTTTTTAAACACCGCCAAAATCTTTGGTTGGGAGGAAACAAAATTACGAACCATGCGGAAAACGTAATGGTTCCAATGGTGAAGTCTCGTGGCTGGAGACTCCTTACAGTTTTTAGAAAGACACTTTTTGGTGTATAAAAAACCGAAGCTCCCTTCGTTTGACTGATTAAGGCCTTCGATACGATGAAACAAGTCGTCCACAATCGATATTATGGCTTCCCAGGAGAGCGTGTCTTGCGTGTATTTTTTTTGCATCAAATCTTGGAAAATATAGGTATTGAGTTCAGCATCTGCTTTGGACGCAACCCCATCAATTGTCACAAAAGCTTGATGAACATCTTTTTCTAGAACCAAAAGATTGGGCTGATAGTGGTATATACTTGCAGAAGGGTGTAAAAACCGCTCCAAAGAAGTTGTGGCTTGACAAGCATCCGCCTCTTTCGAAGATAAGGCTGATATACTAAAGCGAAAAGCGATGTAAAAAATATCGTAAAGGGTTTTGGGGATTTTAATGGCTTTTAATCCTTTTGCATCCAGCACCTGATCAATGTAGGCGACCTCGTTCTGATCCAATTGATCCAAAACCTCAGGCGTGAGAGTCTCTTCGACAGCTTTATTGCGAGGGAATTGAAGTTTGAGGATGGGCACGGCCAGATCTAAATATTCTTGTTCACTCAGCTGAGACCCGTCTTTTTTGAAGACGATATATTCGGCGTTAGAACCCTGATAGGTCATTGTCACGTTGCTGGGAATTTGAATTGCTTCAAATTTTCGTGCAGCGGGCTGTTTGGCGAGGGTACTTTGTGGCGGATCGTTTTGCTGCAGAACTGTATTGCTTGGATACAAAAATCCAACGATAGTGCGCCGGTAAATCCAGGCAATCAGGGCAAAAGCTCTCAAAGCCAAAAGCCCTGCTCTTTGCCACTGACCTGAAAAACCTGATTTACAAGGACTGACCATGAATAAATGACCTTCGAGTTATCCAAAATTGGAGCTGTTTTAAAACGGGAATTATAAATTTTGCGCGCATATTACGCACTATAATTACACCCTTGCAGCGACAACCCTTGTTTTTAAGGATTCAAAATTTTAAAATCGTTTGTTCAATTAGGAAACTTATGAAAAGTGTAGATAAAATCACTGAGATGGGCAATAAGATAGCTGTTTTTGAAGATGAAAACATTCGTCGTATTTTCCACAAAGGGGAATGGTTTTTTTCGATTATTGACATCGTTCGAGTCTTGACAGAAAGTTCAGATCCAAGCCGTTATTGGACAGAATTAAGAACTCAACTAGCTAATTCTGAGGGGTTTGTTCAGTTGTTCGGTAAAATCGAACAACTGAAATTGGAATCGAGTGATGGGAAAAAATACAAAACGGATACGGCCAATACGGAAACTGTTTTCCGCATTATTCAGTCTATCCCTTCGCCCAAAGCCGAACCCTTTAAAAGATGGCTTGCTCAAGTAGGATATGAACGTATTCAAGAGATCGAAGATCCTGAGCTTGCTACAAAGCGTACTCGTGCGATTTATAAAGCCAAGGGATATAGCGATGAGTGGATCGAAAAACGGATGCGAGGGATTGCAATCCGTGAAGAACTTACCGACGAGTGGGATAAAAGGGGTGTTAAGATCCAGCGAGAATATGCGATTTTAACGGCTGAGATTTCTAAAGCTACTTTTGGAATGACGCCTACCGAATATAAGCAACACAAAGGACTTGAGAGAGAAAATCTAAGAGATCATATGACTGATCTTGAGCTGATCTTTTCCATGTTGGGAGAGGCAGCGACAAAAGAGATTGCAGTGAACAGAGATGCTCAAGGATTTGATGAGAATAAAAATGCGGCTAAAATGGGAGGTAGAATTGCTAGAAATGCACGATTAGAATTGGAGGAGGAGAGTGGTAAGCCTGTTATTTCAAAAGAAAACTATTTAGAGCGACTTATTCCTGCCCCTGGCGAGCAGAAACTTCTGGAATCCGACGGGGAAGTGGAATAAATCGATTGAAATCCCGTCATTAAGAACACAAGCACAGAACAAAAAAGTTGATTTTTCATTGCATCTCCTCATTATTTTATGACAGAGCACTAGGGTCCACGCCTGGATAACAACGCCTGGATATCACTTGTTCTTAATTTTCCCTCTCGATACACTCATTACTAATTAATAGGGGGTAGCATGACTAGCAACGTATGTTTAACTGGTAACTGTCCAAAGCTTCCCAAGCAGAGTGTTGCAGGAGGGGAGTTAGAGCCAGAGCAGTTAGATCAATTTTTTAAAACTACAGATGCCGTTCAAAAACTATTCAAAGTTAATGGCGTCAAGGTTGGGATCATTTTTGGCCCGAAGGCAAAGCGCATAAAGGTTAGACCTTTTGGGGAGTTTGGATGCCAAGTCTTTTTGATACTCGAAAAAGAACTTCCTGATCATGTTTTAGAGAAGATTACATCGAAAATTCCTTCTAAATACAGCTGGTACCATATAGTAGCGGGGGTTCAGTTTGAGAGGGGTCAGTTTGATGGCAAGTCGATTTTTCAAGTTTTGGAATTTGAATAATTGCTGTAATATAATTGGTTGAAGGTTGCTCCTAAGAGTCTTCAAAATTATAATGTTTATTCTGATTGCTTGTGCTCTGTCGAACATATAGCATATATTAAAAATTTGACAAAGCACGGGCTCGACATTTTGGACGGAATCAGGTATGATGGTGGGAATCAAGAAAAATTTTTATGAAAACAAATTCCTATCTCAAA
>DASUCX010000167.1:0-2380 GCA_036275855.1 Rhabdochlamydiaceae bacterium | reverse complement strand
CACGAGCTGCTGCTATCAAGCATGAGAAAGAAATTCAGTTCTTCAAGAGACGTTGATAAAAAAGTCTAGAATAACAAAGTCCAAAACTCTACATCTTAATGGTTTTTTCAGTTATTCTTTTCGTAAGAATGGAGCACCATGTCAGTAGATTCCACTCTGAAGAAGTTTAACGCCACGGCCTTTGAACCGTTCCAACGAGAACTTGTTGCGCTTGAAAAAGAGATTGATGCCTATGAAGCTCAGAAAAAAAAGACTAACACTCTAGCAGTCATTTTTTTTGCAACCTTTGTCCTTTTCTTCCTCAAACTAGTCTGCGATAAACTCACTGGAATAGATTTTACAGTTGCAGCTTCTTCGTCCTCTTCTGTGATCGTAGCTCTTTTCGATCTCGCTCTCGGCGGAATAACTCTCATGTACATCCTGGATGCAAACAGAAAAACTCACCGATTTGCTCAGCGAATCGGCAACCTCGTCCTAAGCACAACCCGAAAATTTTATGGAGAGATTACAGAACCGTGCACAGATCCCTCCACAAGCCCCGACGTTTTAGAAAGCATGCTGTCGAATCTAAAGCCGCATATCCAGAAAACAACCCCTCTAATAAAAGATTATATTCTCATTGCCACTCATGAATTTATCCTCGAAGGAGATTCGGTAGAAAACTTTAGATATTCATCCAAAAAAATCACTGACAACTTTAAAGAGGTTGAGGCCACGATTGGTCAGTGGCGTAAGTATTATTCCGAACAATATGACGCTAAACCAGAGTCTAGAAATTCTGCGCTCATACAGGTCTATGCTTCCCAATGCATCCAAGGACTCCCCATACTCACAATCGTCGATGGTCAATCGTCTTATACATGCCATTCACCCTCAGCCTTAAATCCCAAAAGCGGACATTATATTCACACTTGTCAAAACAATAAGACCGAGAACGTAACTGTGGTCCCTCTTAAAGAGTCTCCTCATCAAAACTCAAGGACAATAATGAGCTATGTTTTACCTACATCCAATATTAAGGCCAAGAAAACTGTGGACGCTTCTCAAGACATATCGCCTACAGCGAGAATTTTATTGCCTATGGGAACTATTAATTGGGAATATAAGACTCAATAATTTTTCATAGAAAATTTCCAACATCGATGGACTTTTTGATGATGAAAATCGATGGGAATCGTCTTTTTGGAAATGTCCTGAACCCTGCATTCAGGAAATCGACTCTCATCCAAACTAAAACGGCGTGAGTTGGTGCTAAAAAAAAGGGTGCCGCCTTCCTCAAGAAGTTTGAGTGCCTTCGTGATTAAAGAGACATAATCAGCCTGAATATCGAACATCTGATCCATCTTTTTTGAACGGGAAATTGTTGGAGGATCGATCACAATCAGATCGTATTTCTCCTCCTCTTCATCGAGGAATTTTAAACAATCTTCCCGCATAATCACATTATTCTTCAGAGGAATCCCATTGAGAAAATAATTAAACTTGCCCCATTCGGTATAGGTGTTCGACAGATCGACACTTTTCGTAAAAACGGCGCCCCTCAAAGCAGCATGGACGCTAAAAGAACATGTGTAAGCAAAAAGATTCAGTAGACGGTTGCCCTTAGCTATTGCAGCCACCATCTGACGCGTTTCTCGATGATCCAAAAACAGCCCCGTATCGAGATAGTTTACCAGGTTAACTCTGAACTTAACTCCGTATTCCAACACCGTGAAAAAATCTCTCGATTCTGAGAATTTTTCATATTGCTCGGTCCTTTCCCGTTTGATCCTCGTCCGCCAATGGATCTTCTCCTCGCTCACACCAAAGATCGAGCAGATCGCCCCAGTGGCAGCTTCATAGAGATCCTTCCGCGGCTGCTGGCTCGACTCGGAAAAATAATGGACGCAAAACCGGCCGTCATAATAATCGATTGCCAGCGGATATTCTTTGATATCCCGATCATAGACCCGAAAACAGTTGGTCCTGGTTCGATTTGCCCATTTCCGAATGTGCCGATAATTTTTGCGGATCCGATTCTTCAATGGAGACGTCTTATCTTCGCCATCTGCGACCATTAAAAGAAAAGGCTCTTGTCCGCTCATCGTCATCGGTTGAGCATAATCGTCTTGAGAAAAACCGCCAAGCATGATTAAATGATCTCATGTATTTACAGGGCCTTTTCAAATTTTCTATGTCCATGCGACGCGCTTAGGCGCCAAGCATGTTCTGTCTTTGCACCTAAGCGCTAACTTTCAAATCAAAAAAACTTAGGAGTATACTGTGGGGCGGTGAATTTTTTCATTTTGACCTGCGTGAAAGCTCCCGCGGTTCGTCTATCAAAAAGGAGGCCGTATTAATAATACTGCCCTCTTTTTGATAGACAAACCCCGGGGCTTTG
>DASUCX010000166.1:0-6458 GCA_036275855.1 Rhabdochlamydiaceae bacterium | reverse complement strand
GGCTGTAACCTCCGTCCCGGAGAGAGAGGGCGTCTGCCATTTCAAATCATTGAACCACTCGTACCTTACGCCACTGTTGTTTTTCTTCTGATGGCCCGTGAGGTTGCTTGGCGGCAAAAGCGGCGCGAAGGAGAAGATCACTCCGGAGTTGCTCGTACCTCCAAATTCTGTCGTCCCATAGAAGACCCCGCCATTTAATGTCAACGCGGATCGAGGAAGAGAGCCGTGGGTGCCGTCGAAATTGTAGAGAACCGTGTAGATAGAGCTTGAAGGGTCGAAGGAGAAGATCACACCTTTGACGCTCGCACCTCCCTGAAATGTCGTCCCGTAAAAGACTCCGCCACTTAAGGTCAGCGCGGACAGAGGATTACTGCCGTGGGTGCTGCCGTCGAAATCGTAAAGGTCCATGTAAGCAGAGCTCGAAGGGTCGAAGGAAAAGATCACCCCGCTGCCGTTCGCACCTCCATTTCCTGTCGTCCCGTAGAAGACCCCTCCTTTTAAGGTCAGCGCAGCGAAAGGATTAGCACCGTGTGTGCTGTCAAAATCGTGGAGGTCCGTGTAGGTAGCTGTCGAAGGGTCGAAAGAGAAAATCACCCCGAAGCCGCTCGCACCTCCCCCCGCTGCCGTCCCATAGAAGATACCGCCATTTAAGATCAACGCGGCGGTAGGATTAGCACCGTGGGTGCCATCGAAATCGTGTAGATCCGTGTAGGTAGATGTCGAAGGGTCGAAAGAGAAGATCACTCCGTTGCCGCTCGCACCTCCGAACTGTGTCGTCCCGTAAAAGATCCCGCCGCTTAAGGTCAGCGCGGCTGCAGGACCAGAGCCCGGAAAAGCACCGGTGTTGCCAGTGAAATTGACTAGGTCTGTGTAGGCAGAACTCGAAGGGTCGAAAGAGAAGATCACCCCGCGGCTGTTCGTACCTCCCCCCGCTGTCGTCCCGTAGAAGACCCCGCCACTTAAGGTCAGCGCAGCTTCAGGATCAGAGCCGGGAAAAGTACCGCCCATGCCGGTGAAATTGACCAGGTCCATGTAGGTAGAGCTCGAAGGGTCGAAGGAGAAGATCACCCCGTTGCCGCTTGCACCTCCAGCAGATGCTGTCCCGTAGAAGACCCCACCACTTGAAGTCAGATTGCCTATAGGAGTAGAGCCGTTGGTGCCACCGAAATTGAAGAGGTCTGTGTAGATCCCTCCGTTCGACGCATGGCCAGTGTTCAGCCCTAAGCAGCAAAACAGCGATAATACAACCACCACAACCCTATGTACAAACCTCATGATGCCACCTCTTAAAATATTGAATATGCACAAGATCATAACTCTTTCGTTCCTAATATAATCAAGAAAAAATATGACTGCGACGGGATATTACCAATGGATATTCGTCGTTTGAACTTTTTGCGTGTCACTAAATTTTGACAAGATTTTTTCAAAAATCTAACATAGTTTCGCTTCTATCTCCTTATTTAAAAAAACATGGAGGAACTATGGCCCTTACAGTCGCAGCAGTACCAAAAACATTTATCCAAGACCAAGAAATTATCGCCGCTCTTTTAGAGCGCGCATCAAAACTTGCTCAGCAGCAAATCGTTGAGGCAAGTCCTGACCATGAAGATTCAAAAACGTTGCTCAATGTTGCTTCGCAAGTCTCAATACTTGTTGCAAACCTTAAAGTCGCTTGTACCTACCTCTCGCAAATGAATCGGACTTATGAAAAAGTAAGCTCCGCTGTAAAAGAAAAGATCGCTCTATTAGGAACATTGTGTACCGATCTTGAATCTAAAAATATAACGGCCTTAAAATCTAGAGGCGCGGTCGATCAAACCTTTCAAGACAATTCTCTCAGCTGGATGCCCAGAATAGATAGCCTTTCTCTGCAGGTTGTAGACTCCTCTAAGAGAGAGCTCACCGTTAAAGGATATTTCCCTTGCGGGGATCAACAGAAGTGGGAACACTCCTTTATCTTTAATCAAAAGAGATTTGACAGGACCGGAGACTTAAATAAAGATCGTTTAAAATATGAGCTCGACTTACCAAACAACAGAGTGGAAGAAAAACATGCTGTTCTGACCGGAATTTTACGGGTTGAATGGCAAACTAGCTACCTTGTGACCAAGCATACGGGATGGGAGACGTCTGAATTTCCCTGTGTTTTCATCGTGACTCCTTCAATAGGAAGATTTGAAGCGATTTTGTTAAGAAAGATAGAAGAGGTTTTTCAGTCCGAGGTCATTAAAATCGATCCCTCTACTACACCTGGAGGCCGTACTTTTAGGCCATCTGGTTGGCAAATCAAACCGGGTTCAGCTAATATAGTCTGGCAAGGTGATAAAGAAGGTAAAGTTTATGCTGACATTTCTAAAGTTACTGATTCTGAAGTAAGTTGCAATTATTACAGCTCTGGTGGCTCAGGGTCTTTTAAAGTCACTTATATCCAATTCAAGGACGAGCAGCGAAATGTGAACATCACGGATTTGACCTGGGGAAGTGCTCTGACCTATCCCCTGGAGGTGAATGAAAGGGTTGAATCGCTGATATTTAACGCTTTTAATAAAGACCAAGCAGTTGTTTTTATCCCTTACAACGAAAAGCATCGGTTCGTTGAATTCGCAAAAGAAGAAGACCACGCTTTAAAAATAAAGATAAAAAAAGCTGAAGAGGTCCAACAGTAATAAACAAGCGGTCATTTAACAAGAGCCTTGAGTTGATTTTCCTGTGCTTCGATGAGCTCATTCTCAACCCGTTTGAAGAGCACGTGCGGCTGAGGAAGAGAGCGTCCTTCAGGGATTTCATCGCTCATGACTTTATCCCAGTTTTCTTTAGAAAGCGTTGTGGTAAACCCGAGCATCTCCCAAAGCTTTTGAGCAGCTGCAGGAATGATTGGAGAAGAGACTAAAGCGAGTTTTTTGAGACACTCGACGCAGCAATAAAGGGTCGATTCCATTTGAGGAAAGGTTTCGGGCGCTTTTGCAAGCGCCCATGGTTTTCTTTCATCGAAGTAGACATTTCCTGCTTGAGCGATCTGCATCATGAGTTGAGAAGCCCTTCGGAGATGGAAATGTCGATACGCATCAGCAGCTTCTTTGACAAGCTGGTTCAGCTGGGTTAGGAAAGTATGGTCGGTATCCGAGAGGTGCTTTTTCGAAGGGACTTTGCCCCCGACTTTATTTTGGATGAAGACGAGGGCGCGGTTGGCTAGGTTGCCGTATTTGCCAAGGAGTTCGGAGTTGCACCGGATTTGGAAATCTTTCCAGGTGAATTCCGAATCTTGGTTTTCGGGAGCATTCGCGGCAAGGGTGTAGCGGATTTGATCGGAAGTGAAGTGATTGAAGAAGTTGGAAAGGTCGATCGTCCAGCCTTCGGATTTGCTAAATTGGCGCCCTTCGAGATTGAGAAATTCGTTAGCAGGCAACTCGTCGACCTTTTTATACGGGATATTTTGCCCCATTTCCATTGCAGGGAAAAAGACGGCATGGAACGGGATGTTGTCTTTGCCGATAAATTCGACGTAATGGGTCTGCGGATCGAGCCAGTATTTTTCCCATGCATCGGGTTTGCCTTGGAGCTGGGCCCACTCTTTGGTCATGGAAATATAGCCGATAGGAGCATCAAACCAGACGTAGAGGACTTTGCCTTCGGTGCCGGGAAGAGGGATAGGGACTCCCCAATCGCCATCGCGGGTAATCGCACGAGGCTTGAGGTCATCGACGTACGATTTGGCGAAGTTGACGACATTGGCCTTCCAATTTTTTTGATCGAGCCATGTGGACAACTGATCTTTGAATTTATCAAAAAGGAGGAACCAATGTTTGGTAGCTTTGAGAATTAGGAGGGCATTGGTGAGTTTGGAACGGGGATTTTTTAAATCGGTGGCTTCGTAACTGGCGCCGCACCGTTGGCATTCGTCGCCGCGGGCCTCTGTAAAGCTGCATTTAGGGCACGTGCCGACAACATACCTGTCGGCTAAAAATCGATTATCCTGAGGCGAATAAAGCTGGTCTGTGACCCTTTCTTCGATATATCCATTAGCCAGAAGATCTAAAAAGAACTGCTGGGTGGTCGGAATGTGTCCTTTCCATGTCGTGCGGGAATAGTGATCGAAAGAAAAGTCCAGCTGGTCAAAAAGGTCTTTATTGATCTTATGAAAAATATCGACGTGTTCTTGAGGAGACCGTTTGGCCATATCAGCGCTTAGCGTGATGGCAACGCCGTATTCGTCAGATCCGCAAATATAGAGAACATCCTTGCCTTGGAGCCTTTCAAAGCGGGCATAACAGTCCGCGGGAAGATAAGCGCCGGCAATATGCCCAAAATGGAGCTGTCCATTGGCATAGGGCAAAGCAGACGTGATGAGAACCTTATTGGTTTTCTTCAGGCTGAGCTTCCTCGGCTTTTTCCAATGCTGCTAATTGCTCCGGAGTGTAAAGAGTCGGATTCTTTTGAATCTCTTTGAGGAGCTCGGGAATATCGACTTCATGTCCCGATTTAATCAAATAGCGGGCCACGTTGATCGTGAAGAGCGCTAATTCGAAATTGTCTTTGAAGTGCTTTTTGAGCCCTTCATTAGTGAGCAGTTCTTTGTGGTTCATTCGATTCTCCTAATTTTGTGTTCTTCGGCGATGAAGATGCTTTTTAAAACGGTATAGGCGGTGGCGAGATCGTCATTGACGATATGGTAATCGTAGTGAGGCACCATTTCCAGCTCGTGCCTTGCCCAGGCTAGCCTTTCTTCCATCGATTGAGGGTTTTCTGTTTGACGTTTGTTTAGCCTCTCTTTTAGTTCGACAAGCGAAGGAGGGCTGATAAAGATAAAAATCGGGGAATTTTTTCCTTTAAAGTGTTTCTGCAGGGTAAGGGCACCTTGCGTATCGATGATCAGCACGACATGTTTGCCTTCTGCTTGCATCTTTTGGATAAACTCGCCCGATGTGCCGTAATACTCTCCAAAGACCTTGGCGTATTCGATGAACTGCCCTTTTTGGATTTTGACTTCAAAACTCTTTTTATCGAAAAAGAAATAATCTTTTCCTTCCTTCTCTCCTGAGCGCGGAGCGCGGGTTGTACAGGAGACGTTTCGCACAACGGAAGGGAACTCCCGCGTTAGCTGATTGACAAGCGTGGTTTTTCCCGTGCCTGCCGGGGCGCTGATCACAAAGATGAGTCCTTGGGGTAAATTACCTAAAAGTTTACTCAATGTTTTGCACCTGTTCTCGGATTTTTTCGACTTCACTCTTGATAATAATGGCAACTTTGGAAATGTCGGTATCTCCGGCTTTGGCCATTAAGGTCCCAATCTCACGTCCCATTTCTTGGGCTAAAAAGTCCAGAGTACGCCCAACGCTTTTTTCTTTCGAGTGGAGATATTCATGCATCTGTATTAAATGAGATTGCAGCCGCGTGGCTTCTTCCGAAATCTCGGCCTTGTCTGCGAGAAGGGCGGCTTCTCGCAGTAATCTCTCTTCATCGACATCGATTTTAATCTCTTTCATCCTGTCTTGCAGCTTCTTGCGGTATCTCTCGAGAAGGGCTGGCTGCAATTTCAAAATTTTTTGAAGCTCCTTTTGGATATGCTCGGTCCGTTTTTTAATATCTTCCACCAAGGCTTTTCCCTCTTTTTCCTTCATGAGGGTCCACTGTTTCTCCGCAGCCTCCCACGCTTTTTGGAGATCGGCCCTGAGTGCTTTTTCTTCCAAAGAAATCTCTGGGGGATTGAGCCGGTCGACGAGGAACTTCAGATCGATCGAAGAGGCGGGATATCCCAGGGCTTTAGCAATCTTTTCCCATTTCTTCTGCTGCTGTTTCAAAGCTTGGAGCGACCCTTCCATCTCGATGAGACACTCGAAGGCGATGCGAACAGTGACTTGACCCCGCTCTGCTACACTGCTGATCCACTTTCGGACATCACCGTCTAAAAACATCAGGGTGGGCGCGAGCCCCACATTAATATCCAACCCCTTCCGATTGACAGAGTGGATGTCGACTGTCCAGCGGCCGAGTTTCGAATGGTGTTTGGCACGGCCATACGCCGTCATGCTGCGTCGATTCATGCATTAACCGCCATTTTGACTGGTTCATAACTCATGCGATGAATGGGACAAGGGCCGAACTGCTTTAAACTTTTCATATGTTTTTCTGTTCCGTAGCCTTTATGTTCATCAAAACCGTAGCCGGGCCATGTTTTGTGGTGCTCCTGCATGATCCGATCCCGCGTCACTTTTGCCAGGATCCCTGCTGCCATGACCGACAAGGAAAGAGAATCTCCTTGGACAATCCCTTCACAAACAAACTCTAAATGCATGCTTTTAGGAAACTGATTACCATCAAACAAGATGTAATCGGGTCTTTGCTTCAGCTGGAGGATCGCTGCGGCCATCGCTTGAAATGTCGCCTGCAGAATATTGATCTGATCAATGATCAGGGCTTCAACAATCCCAACTCCTGACAAAACCTCACGATTTTCC
>DASUCX010000165.1:0-3405 GCA_036275855.1 Rhabdochlamydiaceae bacterium | reverse complement strand
AAGGCAGAAAGTTACAGCCTCAAATACCTGCAAACAAAAGAAAAGCGGCAGGTCGACTTTGCCTTGGTCCGTGATAAAAAAGTTGAACAAATGATCGAAGTCAAATATGCCGATGCTTCAATCGATCCCAGCCTATGGCATTTTTATGAGAAATATCGGCTGCCCGCGGTTCAAATTGTCAAAGAGTTAAAAACAGAAAAAGTGGAAAAAGGGATCGAAATTCTGCGTGCAGAAAAGTTCCTCAAAAATCTTGAGTTGTGAACTTGTCCAAACAAATTTGGTTTACAAAATCGCCCTGAATCCCAATCCCAGATTCTGTATTAAACGAGTATACAGTAGGTTCTAGGAGCAGGACGCCGGACTCCCTGAGAGGTTTCACTCATTTTAAATTGAATAAATTCCATATTCGCTGGTTTGCTGAGATGATGGGTATAGATGATGCAGAAACTCGCCACAAAACACAAGACATAGAAAAATATTCAAATTTATTGGGACAGCTTTTTAGAAATTCTCGCGGGTGGGACATTCGCCGCAATGACGGACGATGCCGTCCACGACTTCGTCTAGATCATCGGTGACGGTGATGAGATTGAAATCTTCATCGGTTCGCAAAAGTTCTGAATAAACCGCTCAATGGATTTTAAGAAAATTCAATCAAAAAAAGATCTGTAAGAGAATTGGACGTCCGTTTATTTTTGAAGGCTTTACCTCTCAAAAAGACCCAGAAGCACATATTCCTGCGGAGGAGTATGTGTATCAATGACAAAATGGTGCGCAAAAATGGTTATGTATGATTTCTAAAGAAGTTTGGGTGCAAAATATCATTTCATTTATTGAGCAAATCGCTAGCGCTGAGTTTCAAGAAAAAGGCTGGGTTAATAACGAAATTCACGACTATTGCACCTTTGTTGAAACAATGTGCGGGTTGTTTGATGACTCCAATTTTGAAGAATTCATTGATAACGAAGCTGCCGGTTGTGGTTACACCGAAGAGCAGATTAGAAAATTAGATGAACTTCGATGCGCACTAAATGCATTTGATTTGCAGCACGGATGTTATGAAGATCCTGCTATCATCGTGAAAGATCCGGAATGGCTCAAGATAAGAGAGTTGGCAAATGAGGCGTTGAAAAGCCTTGGTATTGAATATTTTCTCGATCCTTCCAAAGCAATCTTCAAAGACAGCTTGTTAAATTCGATTTACTATTTAGCGGACCCTGAAGCCAAGACACGTTGGTGCATGCAGGAAAGGGGATCCGAGCATCTTTTTGATGAATTGATGAATGGTATTTTCAAAAAAGGCAAATTTGCCGAAATTGTTACATGCTATAAAGAGTATGAAATAACCGATGAAGAAATTGAGGTTCTTAGGAAGTTTTACAACGCTTTAAATGCGTATCGAGAAAAAAAGCAAGGTGCTCAAGACATTAGAGAAATCTTCAATGATCCTGAATGGCATAAAATTCAGAGCCTTGCTGGGGAAGTTGTCAAAGTATTTGATTATAAGCTTTAGAAATTCTCGCGGGTGGGGCATTCGCCGCAGTGGCGGACGATGCCGTTTACGACCTCGTCTAGATCATCGGTGACGGTGATGAGGTTGAAATCTTCCGGCTCGATATATTTGTAGTGGAGGGGAGAGGTTTTTAACCATTCGATCATTCCGGACCAAAAAGATTTGCCGACCATGAAGATAGGAAAATAGGCGATCTTTTTCGTCTTGATGAGTGTGAGAGCTTCAAAGAGCTCATCGAGGGTTCCAAAACCTCCGGGAAAGACGACAAAAGCCTGGGCGTAGCGGACGAACATCACTTTACGGACAAAGAAGTATCGGAATTTGAAGAGATATTTCTGGTCGATAAAAGGGTTGGGTTTTTCTTCGGTGGGAAGATCAATGCAGAGGCCGCATGACTTGCCACGAGCTGTTTGAGCGCCTTCATTGGCAGCTTCCATCAGGCCCGGCCCGCCGCCGGTGATCACGCCAAATCCTTTTTTTGCAATTTTTGAAGCTAAGATAGCAGCTTGCTGATAGTGGGGATTATCGCCGGGAGCCTGAGATCCTCCGAAGATCGCAACAGACGGGCCTAGCGAGAGCATATTTTCAAAGCCGTCGACAAATTCCGACAAAATCCTGAAAAGCCGCCAGGCATCCCACTCGTGTGAATGTGTATCAGACATGGTGGAAAGGGGGGCGGTATTTTTTCTTGTAAGGCAGGTGCGCCTGCTTGCCGTAGACGACTTCATGGAGGTTTTCAATGGCCATGAACGCCATCGGATCTTCACGAAGGACGATCTCTTTGAGCTCGGCTAGATCCAATCGTTCGATGATAATGTAGAGAATCTCTCGGCTATCTCCTGAAAATCCTCCCTTGCCATGCATGATCGTGAGTCCAAGGCCGAGCTCATCCATGATGACGGCGGCCATCTCTTTTGGTTTGGATGAAATGATCAAGACGGACTTGAGCTCATCGATTCCCATGATCACGAGGTCGATCATTTTAAATGCCACGATATAGGTGATCAGCGATTGGAGGGCAAAGTGCCAGTTGTTAAAAATCCAGCCATAAGCACCGAAGATGAAGATATTGATAAAGAGCACAACTTGTCCGACGGTGAACCCTTTTTTCCGGTTAATCAAGATTGCTAAGATTTCTGTTCCGTCTAAACAGCCGCCGTGGCGGATGATCAATCCCACGCCAACACCGAGGAGGGCGCCGCCGACGACAATGACTTCAATCGGATCTCCAATAAAGACTGGAAAATGGGACGTAACGATTAAAAATCCGGCAAAAAGAACAACGGCAAGAGACATATAAATGACAAATGTACGCCGGATATGCCGAAAGGCCAAATAGACAAACGGCAGGTTTAAAACGACCAAGAGATACGGTAGAAGCGATTCTCCGAAAAGTTTTGAGAAAATCAGCGCAATACCGACAATGCCGCCGTCAATCAGCGAGTTGGGGAGCAGGAAAACTTCAATCGAAAAGGCAGCCAAAAATGCGCCGATGGTGATCCACAGGTACATCGAGAGATGCTGTTTAGCTGATTTACGTAATGCGGGCATAGGTTTTAACGGGAGCCATTCTCTGAGAGTGACTTTAAGCCTTCACTATTCCAGAGATTGAATTGTTCGACAAGAGGTTCCGTGCATGGTTTCTCCGTTTCATTATTTTGACAACAGGAAAGGCCTTGGCGCGACAGCTGGTCAATGTAGGGATTTAACCGGCGGAATGTTTTGATTTTGTCAAAAAGTCCGGGCACGGTGTCTGCCACCATCTTTTCAACTAGGTATTTGAGGTCTTTAGTGACCTTTCTGACTTGCTGCCGGCAATGGTAGGAATTGATTTGTTCTTGCTCAGTTTCGGCACAGTCAGGGCAAGAGAGGTTTTCATCTGCTTGAAGCGA
>DASUCX010000164.1:0-12143 GCA_036275855.1 Rhabdochlamydiaceae bacterium | reverse complement strand
AGCAAAAAAATAATAAAAGCGCGGACGCTCTCCCCGGAGATGCCGTCAAAAAACGTACAAAGTCGAGGAAACTGCATGAGTACTTTCTGTCGTAAAATCTGGGTCTGGATTCTTGCCTTGGCCCCGTTGTGGCTGCAAGGAGAAGAAGCTCCTTTACCAAAGAAGAAAATTCTCGTCTTGTGCAGCAATGGTGGCAATGGCCATGCTGCGGCTGCAAATGCTCTTAAGATCCTCTTAGAAGACCGTTACGATTTCACTGTTGTTTATCCGATTAATGAACTGGAGATTTTTGGGGTACCTTCGGCAGAAAGCCTTTACAATCTAGCCCTGCGCAAGGGGTGGACCCGTGCTGTTAACATCGTTTCTCGTTATGTGGCGCCAAAGGTTTTTCGGCGTTACAAAAAGAAGCTTGAAACATTAATTGCAAATCATATTACGGCTTTCAAGCCGGATCTTGTGATCTCGGTAATCCCGTTTATTAATTTTCCTGCCACCGAAGCAGCGCGTAAAGCAGATGTCCCCTACCTTATGATCACCACCGACAACGATCTTCAAACGTTTGTGCATGGGCTGCAAGGAGTCTCTCATCCGAACTTCAAGGTTGTTGTAGGAACGCACCTGTGGTGCAGCCAGGAGATGCTGCATCGACGTAACATTTCCAATAACTTGATTGAAGTGATTGGCCTGCCTGTCCGACCCGACTTCTTAGTCAAAAAAGACGCAAAGATGCTTCGAGAGCACTATCTGATTCCAGCTTACAAACCGGTGATTCTAATCATGATCGGAGGAGCCGGAGGAGATACTGCGTATCAGTATGCAAAAACTTTGGGTCAAATCCAAATGGGGGTCCATTTGATCGCCTGTGCCGGAAGAAATGAAGAAATGGCAAAAGATATGCGTAGAATCAAACTGAATAGTTCCAATTCGATGACTGTCATGGAGTTTACGGATAAAATTCCTGAACTCATGTCAATGGCCGATTTGATTATCACAAAACCTGGAACGCTTTCGACGACGGAATCTCTGATGATGCGCCTTCCAATTCTCATGGACTGCACAAATTCTGTGATCGATTGGGAACAGGCAAATGTCGACCTGATCAAGAAATATGGCGTGGGCACCGATATCAAAAGATTAGAAAACGCTGAAATGACGGTCCGTGAATATTTATATGATTCTGAGCTGCGTCATCGGGTTGAACAAGCATATAATAAAATGCCTGCGAATCGATTCAATGAGTCGATTGTCGGGATCATCGATGAGATGTCCGGTTTATGAGGACAACTGCGCCCTACGGAACGTGGATATCTCCGATCACTTCTGAATGGCTTACCTTAAGTCAGAAGAAATTCGGGACGATTGTGATTGATGCCGATACGATCTATTGGGATGAGGTACGTCCCAATGAAAATGGCCGTACCGTCATTGTTCAAGTATCTCCAGAAGGAGAAAAAAGAGATATCACCCCCGATAATCTCAGTGTTCGAACGCGTATCCACGAATATGGCGGAGCTCCATTTACCGCTTATCAAGGCAAAATCTATTTCATCAATGATAAAGATCAACGGATTTATCTGGGAACGGAGGCCTTAACAGAACCGGGTGTCCGCTTTGCCGATCTTCATGTCTATGAAAATTATCTGATTGCTGTTGGGGAAAAAGAGCATGACAATTTTCTCATCTGCTTTGATTTAAGAACGAAAAAATGGCAAAAAATCGCCAGTGGAAATGATTTTTATGCATCTCCAGCTTTTAGCAAAGATGGGACACAAGTTGCTTTTATCACCTGGAATCATCCTCAAATGCCTTGGGATGGGTCAGAACTCTGGTTGGGTGATTTTAAAAATGGCCAGCTATCAAACCTCCAAAAAATTGCAGGAAGTTCATCCGAGTCGATTTTTCAGCCATGCTGGTCTGCTTCAAATGAGCTCCATTTTGTCTCTGATATCACCGGCTGGTGGAACCTTTATCGCTGGAACGAAACAATTATACCCAAGGAATTTCAAAATTTGGTTTTTGACAAAGCTAGCGCCCCAGATTTGCAGCAGGCGCAGCCGACGCGGAAGCAGGCCATGTGCAAGCACATGGTCGATGGACGCGGCTGCAAAGGTGGGGATGCTAGCGCAGTCAAAAACCAAATTTTGAAGTTCCTTGGGTATGAGCCTGTTTGCCCCCGAGAGGCTGAATTTGGCCTTCCGCAATGGATCTTTGGAATGTCGACGTATGCTTTTGCGGGCGATCAGATCATCGCAGCTTCGGCAAAAGATGGCCGCTGGTCTTTAGGACTATCCCCTGATTTTAAACCATTGGAGCTGCCATGGACCTATTTTAGCCAAATCCGGGCCAGCAATAAATTTGCAGTATTTATTGCGGGATCGTCTTTGCAAGATAAAGCGATTTATCACTACGACCTAAAAAAAAATAGGACCAAAGTGCTGGCCCACAATGTCCATCCGCACCTTGATCCGGGATATATCTCAGAGGGTCAGTTTATTACCTACCCCAGTAGAAAAGGCAGACAAGCTCACGCTTTCTACTATCCTCCGAAGAATACAGATTTCAAAGCCCCAGACAGCACACTTCCTCCCCTCGTGGTTATGACCCACGGCGGACCCACAAGCTCGACCAGCTCCACTTTTGATTTAAAGATCCAATTTTGGACAAGCAGGGGGATTGCTGTGCTCGATGTCGATTATGGCGGCAGCACAGGATATGGACGGCCTTACCGCGATGCTCTTAAAGGAAATTGGGGCATTGTTGACGTCGAAGATTGTGAAGCGGGAGCCCAGTATCTCGTCGATCACAAGAAAGCCGATCCCAAGAAACTCGCCATTAGGGGCGGGAGCGCCGGTGGCTATACCACTCTTGCAGCGCTCACCTTTGGCAAAACGTTTACTGTCGGAGCCAGTTATTATGGAGTTAGCGATCTAACAGCTCTAGCGGAAGAAACGCATAAATTTGAAGCCCGCTACCTCGATTCTTTAGTCGGCCCTTATCCCGCACAGAAAAAACTGTATCAAGACCGTTCCCCTCTTTATCATGCCGAGAAGCTAAAGTCTCCTGTGATCTTTTTTCAAGGCTCCGAAGATCTTGTCGTTCCCTTAAACCAAGCTGAAAAAATGTACGAGGCATTAAAAAAGCGCGGCATCATGACAAAGTTGGTTGTCTATGAAGGAGAACAGCATGGATTTAGAAAGGCTCAAAACATCCGAGATTCATTGGAAAAAGAGCTCGCTTTTTATCTCAAAGCTTGGAATTTAGCTTAAAACTAATTTAAGTTCTTAGGTACAATCCTCTGCCAACAGAATATTTTCTATGAGTTCACTAACAGTTCAACAAGTCGTTATAAGCCTGCGCGATGTTTTACCTCAAGTGAATGGGCAAACAAGACATGATACTGTCATCACTGATCGCCAAAATCTGAATAAAACGTATCGCGGTTGGATCGCTGTTGCTGATGAAATTCGTAAAAAAGCTCCAAAAACGACTCCCGAATTGCTAAAACTTGATCAATATCAATTGGCCCTCCAATACAGAACCAAGCAAGTTGTTAAAGAAACCCCTTATGAGCTAAAACCTTTATCGGAATTGTTTAAAAAACTCATGGCTCGATTGTTTCCCGGAGGGATTTCTGAAGAGTTCGTAGAAGCACAATTGCGATACCTTTGTCGAACATATCCAGCGTATGCTCAAAAACTCTTAGAAACTACGCATGAGTCTCTAGCGATTGAGTTCTTCCGGTTTTGTCTACAGGCTCCTTCTCAAAGCAGCCATCGAGGTGCAGCTTTTCCTCGTTGGGTAGATCTCTTTGTACAATACCCGGAAATTGCTGAAAGACTCATGAAATCTTCTCTCAATGAAAAATTGGGACGGTTTCCTGAGATCGTTCTCATCGACAAAAACAAAGGTGTTTGCTTTAAAATGGATCTTTTTGAGAACGGCGTTGTCTGGGTTCATCTTAAGCATGACAGTATGTGCCAATTTAGAAACAAAGCTTTAGATAAACACACGAAGGGAATTGCCATAACAGGCGAGCAAATCTTTCAACAATTTGAAAATTCTGACCTCCCTGACATTACTATTTCATCGAAGGGAATTATCAACTTTACTCCCCTTCTTATGCAAACTAGAGATTCCGACGGTAAAGTCCACCCGGTTGATCCGATAAAGTGGAGTGACTACATCCCTTCCGTTGAACTTAAACCGAAAAAAATGGCAAAACTTTTTCCAGATAATCAGAGCCAAACACCTTTTGTATTTGTTCTCAGGGTGAATTCATACTGCGATCGGCTTGAAGCGGTCTCTTCAAGTCAGATCTTTTTCGATTTCATTATTAAGCTTTCCAATGGAAACTACCGTGTGATCTCTTTGCAGAACCATCAAAAACCTAGAGATCCTCTGTACCGGCAAAAGAGCTTTTTTTATCCTTTGACTGAGGAGCAGGGAAAAATGGTCATTGATAAAGTGGCAAAAGAAATTTCCCATTTCCGGCAAATGCATGTAGAAGGAAAACCGATTCCCCCCATCGATGTGCAATCATATCTCGACGACGTGCTAGGTCACGATTTCTATGCTTTCCTAGAACAATTGCTCTCAAAGCACACCTATCCTGAGGACATAAAAAAGGGACTGAACGGTCTACTAGCGCAGACACGGCAAAACCTCGATCCCGGAGCCTTTGAGCAGTTTTTGCAACCCGTCGTAAAAAAACTAGTTGATACTCACGACATATCGTTGATCCACCAACTCATTACGACTTCGCTTAAAACGATCTACACTCTCCTTGGAAAAGACACTACTAAGATCGAACTTCCAACACTAGAGGAAGTGACCGATGCAGGAAAAGCTCTTCCAAACAATACCCTCGACCCAATGGGCTCAAGTCTTATCGCACTCGCAACCATTTGCTTTGAAGTGCTGCATCCTTACAAAATGTCGGTTGCAGATGCAGAGAAAGAGACACCTATTTTAGGATTTATTTTCCGCAGAATCGAGTCAATTTCTTGGATTTGGCTCCAAAATTTACTCTATAGTTTCTTTTTAATGATCTTAGGACCCTCTCGGGGCTATCATTATAAAAAAGTGGCTATCTCCTCTCCTAAAGCGCTACCCCGGCTGATTCAATCCATCCACAACCTTGTGCCTGAAAAATACATTAACCGGCCTTCTCAACTTTTTGACAGCTTAAGCGAGACCAAAAAGCAGGCAGTGGAAAACCGTCTTAAACAACATCTCACTGTTTTGGTAGCCAAATAAAGGGTTTTTTAGATAAATTCTCGGTATTACCATGGAGTTTTTATGTCCAAATCGAAAGATGCACGTAAAGAAGAGAAGAAGAAGCCTCAAAAGACGCTGAAAGAAAAGAGGAAAGAAAAAGAAGAGAAGAAAAAGGCGAAAGGGTTTTAGAATACACTTTTAAATCGCTGTAAAAAGAAAGATCGTTTCCATTTCTGCGCGGGTCAGGCCGCCGTGCATAGCGAAGAATTTTTGATCAAAACGGCCTTTTTCATACCACCAGATCGAATGATTTCCGTGAGGGAGGATCACGAGATTTCCGACTCTGCTTAAGAACCTCTCAGAGACTTGTTTTGAGCCAAAAAACCCTTCATTAATGAGCTCCTTGACTTCGCAGACCATTGCCCTGTCTTTTAAAGCTTTTCTCAGAAGAGTCTTGGTTTCCTCGAGTCTTTCCGGGAGAATATGCAAGAAGTAATCTCGACAAGATCCTGCAGGCGTGAGCGACCTCTGATCGGCGCCTTTTTCGATCATCTGCTCAAGCTCTGGCATTTCTTTGTTCAGAAAATACGTCGTCGCGGGATCGATGGATGTCATGCCATGATCTGCGGTGACCAGACAAGCGATATTGAGACCGGTTTGGGAAAGTTTCCCCCAAAACTCTTCTAAAGCACTGAAACAGGTGTCTATTGATTTTTCGACCTGTTTTGAGTTCATCCCATGCGCATGAGAGTCTGAATCGATGTCTCCGAAATAGACATAAAAAAGCCCTCCATTTTGCATCATAGGAAGCACCGTTGAAAGGCATTTAGGGAATCGGTCGTAGCCTTGAACGTTTCCTCCGCGGAACATCCAATTCGAATAGACAGAATCTGAGATATCTTTGTGTTGAAAAATAGTCGAAGAAATCCCTTCGTTCTTCAGCCGTTGAAAAATCGTTTCAGGGGGAAGGATCTTCTCAGGAGCAATCACATTTTTTAAGCTACCACATTTTTTATCGCCGGCATATGAATAGAGCAGCGGAGCAATGACACGGTCGAGCTGAGGCTCACGGAAAAACCACTCATAAACACCCGTCTGGCCGACTTCAGAACCGGTGCATAGCGTGGTAATATGAGCGGCAGTCGTTGAGGGAAATTGTGACGTTAGCTTAGAGACAATCCCCTCTCTAAAAAACCGCGTAAGAAATGGATATTTTGAATAGTTTTTTTCGAGAAATTGCCATCCAAATCCATCAATCAAAAATAAGATAACACTGTCATACCTACCATCAACCCAGCAATCTTGAGGCAGCGCGTCCGACGGTTGGCCTAAAAGCCTTAAGATTGTGCCCGGGATTTTTGAAAAACAATAGCTGTTATACAGAGGACGGCAAAAATGGGTCGCCCAGGAAGCTTCTTTGACCGCCTCGACCGATTTATGATTAATCATTTCTTCCTTTTGCCACTTCTAGATCAACCTTGTCAATTTATATGGTCTATTAAACCAAAATATGTGATAAACTTCTCTATGAATAAGAAAACAATCACAGCCTTTACTCTTGCGATGATCAACATGGCCGCGATCGGCAGCGTTAAAAACTGGCCGACGATTGCGGAGTACGGTTTTTCCTCGTTATTTTATTATTTACTTGCCGCCCTCATTTTTTTTATCCCGACCGCTTTAGTCTCGGCAGAACTTGCCACCGGCTGGCCTAAAATCGGCGGTGTTTTCATCTGGGTCCGAGAAGCTTTTGGCCACCGGACAGGATTTTTAGCCATTTGGCTGCTATGGGTGGAAAATGTCATCTGGTATCCGACAGCTTTAACATTTATTGCAGCGACGATGGCCTATATTTTCGATCCCGCCCTTGCCACGAATAAAGCCTATCTTTTGCTCTCTTCTCTAGCAGCTTTTTGGGCCATGACGATCGCTAATCTCAGAGGGATGAAAATCTCTGGACGCATCAGCTCGTTTGGAACGATCTTTGGAACGTTTGTTCCTGCGGCTGTCATCATTGGGCTCGGTTCTCTTTGGTTTTTTTCCGATTCTCCCCTGCAAATCGAGTTCAATCTCAAAAGTTTTATCCCTGATCTTTCCGGTATTCAACAACTCGTCATCTTCACCGGCGTACTTCTTTCCTTCTGCGGCATGGAGATGTCGGCTATCCATGCCCGCGATGTCGAAAATCCGCAAAAGAACTACCCCCGCGCCACCCTCATGTCAGTGCTTCTCATTTTAGGGCTCTCTATCTTAGGCGTTTTAGCCATTGCCTGTGTCGTCCCTCAAAAAGAAATCTCCTTAACAGCCGGTTCGATGCAAGCGTTTGTCTCTTTTGTCGGTTCTTATCACATTGGCTTTCTTGTCCCGGTGATGGCATTCTTGATTGTGATTGGGGCCCTCGCCTCTTTAAGCACCTGGATCGTCGGTCCAAGCCGCGGCCTGCTTGCAGCTGCGCAAGACGGCGACCTGCCTCCCTATTTCCGCCGGCTCAATAAACACGGCATGCCGCAAAGACTTTTGATTGCCCAAGCTTTAATTGTGACTGTATTAAGCCTCATGATCCTTTTCATGCCGACAATCAATAGCGCCTACTGGATCTTGCTCGTCATGGTCACGCAAGTCTATCTCATCATGTATATGCTCATGTTTGCCGCAGCAATCAAACTCCGCTATAAAAAAGCAGATATCTTCCGCGCTTATAAAATCCCAGGCGGCAATGCCGGCATGTGGATTGTTGCGGGGTCCGGAGTCATCAGTTCCTTCTTGACGCTCGGTGTGGGATTTTTTCCGCCCGCTCAATTTTCCACTGGAAATCCCGTTTTCTTTGTCGTTTTCCTAGCACTAGGGATCATACTGTTCTGCGCTGCCCCTTCCCTCATTTTAAAGTTCCAAAAGCCGTCATGGCGAGTCCGGCTTGAGCATGAGAAAGGGCATGAAGAGTAATACCTCTTGGGAATCGTCCCACAAGTGGTACGACAGCCTTGTAGGCGAAAAAGGACACTACTACCATGAGCATGTTGTCCTTCCCCATTCCCTCAAGCTTCTGTCTTTAAAGCAAGGCGATTCTCTGCTCGATCTCGGCTGCGGCCAAGGCATTTTAAGCCGTCATATTCCACCGCATATCGACTACGTTGGAATCGATGCCTCCCCTTCTCTCGTTAAAGAAGCCAAGAAAAGATCGCAAAGGCCTTTTTATGTGGGTGATATCACAAAACCGCTCAATCTCAAGCACGAACTGTTTTCACATGCAGCACTGGTGTTAGTTCTTCAAAATGTCGAAGAGCATGAAAAAGCTTTAGAAAACGCTTCAAAAGCATTAAAGCCCGGAGGCAAGCTTCTCATCGTCTTGAACCATCCGTGTTTCAGAATTCCTCGCCAGTCAAACTGGGGTGTTGATGAAGCCAAAAAACTCCAATACCGCCGCATCGACCTTTATCTTTCCTCGCTTAAAATCCCCATCCAGACCAACCCCGGAGCCGGAGAGAAATCGGCCACCACGTGGTCGTTTCACCATCCTCTCTCTGTCTACACCGCGGCGCTTTCCAAAGCCGGTTTTGTCATTACAAAGCTAGAAGAATGGATCTCAGATAAAAAAAGCACCGGGGCAAAAGCCCGCATGGAAAATCGGTGTCGTGAAGAGTTTCCTCTTTTTCTAGCTCTATTAGCTGAAAAACAGTCTCTTAGTGCCTGATCATTAACTGTTTACATAGAATAAACAACCTCATCCAAAGAGGTAAAAATGAGTGCAAAAAATGGGATTTAAGGGTATCCTTGAGCCCCGAGAGATAAAAATATGGCTATCAATCATACTATTAATGCAGTCAAGGGCTTCGCTCATACTATGGGTTTGCCAGAAGCCAGAACTTGGCTGGAAAAGCCTGTCATCCTGATTGAAAAAGTGATGGCAAAGAATCGTATGGCCATTTATGGAACCGTAGCATTTGCAATTTTGGCAATGATCGCTTGGATCTACCGGTCTATCAATCACAACTACCGTTTATTTAATGATCCCAAATCGGGGGCTTTTTTTTCTTACATCCATACCGATTTGACAGAAGAGCTGCGAAAGGAATTAGATCTAACATATGATCCTCTATGTATCTTTTTATTCAAAAAAGACCTTCAAAATAGGCCTATTTTACATCTCCAAAAACTTTGCCAGGCAATCCAACAACACCTTTCAAAAACTCGTGATTATCGAATTATGGTGAAGTACATCGAAGGAGATCCTTCCAATTTCGATCCGAAAAAATTGGCTGATTCGTTAAGCAACACAACTGATACAGGAGGTGTATTCCGAGATTATTTAGGCGAATTGACTAAAAACTTGGTTTCCCGGTTACCTTCTTGTTTCACCGGCCAGCCACAAGCACTAATTCCTTCAGCAGTTAACAATGCCCCAGCACTTGTTCAAATTTTCAAGGATCTCGGCCGTTTGATGATGTATTGCTATAACTCGTATGAGGAAGCTCAAACCCCTGAAGGAAAAATTTTCATCGGGCGGCTCATCGGACGGAATTTTGATGATGCTCTATTTAGCGCCATTTTGAGCCTAAGTGCAGAAGATATCGACGCTCCCAAAGAACTATCCTTCGAAGCTAAGGTAAAGATCTATAGTGCCCTTGTCGAAAGCCGAATAGATACAGGGGAAAATGTGCATTGGCTAAAACAAACTCTCCAAAAAATTGGCACCGCTTCTAATCGACTAAATAGTGAAGAGGAGATTCGCCAGTTCATGGATTCTTTGGGAATGACTGTTGAAGAACTACCGCGAGCTTTTACGTTATGGAACAAAGTTCATGTTCGAGCGATCAAGCAGGATCCTGAAAAATTCATTGAAAAAGTGCTCAATTGTACTCTAAAAAAATCTACAGGCATCGAGCCGGGTCAGATGTTCGGACCGGTTTTAATGATCGCTAAGGGGATGAAAGAGTTTTGTCGGCCCGGAAGGAGCGACGATTCTACCCAACAGCAAAATCACCGTTGGGATAAGACGATTCGCCATATCAATTACAAAGCCTTTAGTGCTAAAGTGCAAGGCTCCCTCCTAACCCCCGCATTTCGACAATCTATTGTCGAAAACATTATCATTGACAAAGAGTGCAATCCAAAAATCGTCCTCGATGTCACTGCTCTAAAAGAATGGATCTTGAATCCGAATACCCCCGACGAAAAAATTCGGCTATTTTTAAAATTTGCGACGGGGGCAACCACACTTTTACCCGGACAAAAATTGACCATCCTAGCAAGAGATTCTAAGGGCATTGTCCCTTGTGCTAGCACATGTGCTTACACACTGACTTTTGCCAAAGAGTATCCAGATGAATTTGCCCACTCGACATTCGATAGAGATAAAAAATTTATCGACATCTTTGTTCAGGAAATGGAAAGGACCGTCGATCAATTTGATAGGAAGTGATTGCTTTTTTCTTGCCGAAGTATAATAGGCAAAACTCCTAAAGGAAGTCATGCATACTACATGCTATGGCCTTACAATTTTTCAAAACCTCTTTGTCTTCAGTAACTAATGTCACATCAAAATCTAATGCAAGTCCGACAAAATGAGCATCATATACACTGATTTTATACTCAAGTGAGATTTTTAAAGCTTTTCTACAGTCTACAATGATTTCAGAGCCTCGCAATTCGTCCAGTACATAACCAAAATGCTTCATTACTTCATGCACGTCCCTGGATTCTTTTCTTGCTAGCTTAGATATAACATTTGCATATTCTTCCTGCCATAAGTGAGGAAGTATCCAGGCAGCGTCTTTTTTTCGTACTTTTTGCGCAATGTCCGTGAGAAAAGTTTCGTTAAAAAGATGCACGACAAGACAAGTGTCAGCAACAATCATTCACGACCTTCATCGATGGCTCTTTCTATGAATTGATTAGAAATTTTTTCCTGCCATTTAAAAGGTTTGGGCTGTCTTATTCGGTTATTACATATAGATAATCCAGTCGCAAGAGCCACAATCGCCTCTTGTGTTTTGCTGCGATTATGCTCCTTAGCTGATTCCTCTAAGAGACTAAAAATCTCTAGGGGTATATTTCTGATCAAAAAATCACGGGTTTGCCTTCGCTTCATAAACACCTCATCTGTTTCCATGATAGCATTTCGATATCTTTTTTTCAATAATTGGCTGTAACAGCCTAAACAATAATAGATTATACCGCTGGTTAGTTGAAAAAAATTACTTTTTCAACCAAACGCGGTATACAACAGGGATCGGCACTGTCAGGTAGGGAACTTTTCTCGCTTGATCTTCCGCGATTCGGCCTCTTTTTTCCGCTGCTCTCTCCGGTCATTGGCCTCTTCATACCGTCTTTTTTCGATGGGGGTTTTTGGAATGATGTGCGGAACCTCCGTCGGCTGCTTATCTTTATCTAACGCGATGAATGTGAAGTAGGCCGATAGAATGTGCCGTCTTTTGCCTGTCTCATAATGCTCTGCCATCACTTTAACACCAATCTCCATCGAGGTGGTCCAGGTTCGATTAACTGCAGCGCTAAAGAGTAAAATATCGCCTTGTCCGGCAGGTCTTAAAAAATGCATCGAATCAACAGACGCTGTAACACATGTTTTTTTACTATGACGCTCTGCAACGACGAGCGCTGTCCGATCGCAGATCGCCATGATCATGCCCCCAAATGCCGTGCCGTAGGAGTTAAGATCGTTTGGAAAGACTTTGTAGGTATGATCCGTGACTGCAGAATCTGCTATCGATTTTGGTAGTAGTTTTGCCATAAAAAGATTTCCCGCAATGGACTTTTTCTGATATAGTTCGCTAATCGAGGCTCATATCACATGTGCGGCATATTTGGATACATTGGCCCTGATAATTCAGCGGTCATCTGCTTAGAAGGTCTTAAAAAACTCGAGTACCGCGGTTACGATTCTGCCGGTCTTGTCGGGATTTCTGATG